>JAJZYE010000160.1 GCA_021806055.1 Actinomycetes bacterium
CCGCGCGCGGCTTGGCGGACGCGCCCGCCGCCGTAGAGGGGGAGATCTAGGTGGACGAGGGCGAGCGCCTCCAGAAGGTGCTGGCGCGCGCAGGGTTCGGCTCGCGGCGGGCGTGCGAGGGGCTGATCAGCGCCGGCCGGGTCACCGTCGACGGCCGCGTCGCCGAACTGGGCAATCGCGTCGATCCGGCGACCCAGGTGATCTGCGTCGACAACGCGTTGGCACCGACGTCCCAGAACAACGTCTACTACCTGTTGAACAAGCCTCGCGGCGTCGTGACGACAGCGGTCGACCCCCAGGGGCGCACAACAGTCTTGGACCTCGTGGCGTCCCCGGTGCGGGTCTTTCCCGTGGGCCGTCTCGACATGCTGACCGAGGGGCTGCTGATCCTCACCAACGACGGCCGTCTGACGCACCTCCTGACGCACCCCAGCTCGGGCGTGTCCAAGGAGTACCTGGCCCGGGTCGAGGGTGATCCGTCACCCGGTGCGATCCGCCGCCTGCGCGAGGGAGTCGAGCTCGACGACGGGGTGACCTCACCGGCTCAGGTCAGCCGCGTCAGTGAGGGACTACTTCGCATCGTGATCCACGAGGGGCGCAACCGCCAGGTGCGTCGGATGTGCGCCGCGGTGGGCCACGAGGTGACGCGGCTCGTGCGCACGAGGATCGGACCGATACAGGACGCCACCCTGGCGCCGGGTGCGGTGCGCACCCTCTCCACGGCCGAAGTCCGCCGACTCATGGCGTCGGTTGGAATGACCGAGGAGCTGGCCTCTACGATGCCTCTATGACGACACCGTTCCTTCGGGGGCTACGCGGCGCGACGACCTGCGAGCGCGACACGCCCGAGCACATTGCCGACGCCGTCCACGAGTTGCTCCCGGCCATGATGGCGCGCAACGAGTTGGATCACGACGACGTGGTGAGCGTGCTGTTCACGACATCGACCGACTTGTCCTCGGCGTTCCCGGCGACGGCGGCGCGCTCGATCGGTTTCGGGGACGTGCCGTTGCTGTGCGCGAGCGAGATCGCTGTCCCGGGATCGATGGCGCGCTGCATCCGGGTCCTGATGCACGTCTACACGTCACGCGGCCGCGACGAGATGCATCACGTCTACCTTCGCGACGCGGCGTCGTTGCGTGATGACCTCCCCAGCTAGCGGCGCCGGGCGGGCGCACGTCGTCGGTCTGGGCCTTATCGGAGCGTCTCTGGCGCTCGCGCTCGCGGACCGGGGCTGGTCGGTGAGCGGTTGGGACGTCGAGCCCGCGATACGTGACGCGGCGCGCGGCGCCTCGATCATCGACGGGGACGCGATCGACCCACGGACGTCGCTCGTCGTGATCGCGGTCCCGGCGGGCACGGTCGCGGCGGTCGCGCGCGACGTGTTGGCCCAGCTCGGCGAGCGCGACGCCGTCGTGACCGACGTGGCCGGGGTCAAGGCGTCGACCGTGGCGGCGCTCGACGATCCGCGATTTCTGGGCGGTCACCCGATGGCGGGCTCGGAGCAGCGCGGTCTGGCCGGGGCGCGCGCCGACCTGTTCCAGGGGTGCACCTGGGTGCTGACCCCGACGGCACGCACCCGTCCCGAGACCTACGGGCGCCTGCACGGCATCCTGCGCGACCTCGGGGCCAACGTGGTCGCGGTGCCCGCGTCGGACCACGACCGGCTGGTCGCGGTGGCCAGTCACGTGCCGCACCTGCTCGCCGGGGCGCTGATGAACGAGGCGGCGCTCGCCGCCCAGCAGGACGCGGTACTGCTTCAGCTGGCGGCGGGGGGATTTCGCGATATGACGCGCATCGCGGCGGGCGACCCGCGAATCTGGCCCGACATACTGATGGAGAATCGCGAGGCGATCGTCCCCGCCCTGCGCTCGTTGAGCGACCGCCTGGCTCGTGTCGGCGACGCCCTGGAGGCCGGCGACGTGGCGCTGGTGACGCGCGACCTGCAGAGCGCGGCGCACGCGCGACGCCAGTTGCCCGGACGCGCGTTGGACCCGGCGAGCCTGCGCTACTTGCGCGTCGCGGTCACGGACCGACCGGGCGTCCTCGCGGCGGTGACGGTGGCCGCCTCGGAGCTGTCGGTCAACATCTACGACATCGAGATTGCGCACGGCATCGAGGGGGCCAGCGGCACACTACTGCTCGCGGTCGACGCACAGCGCGCCGACGTCCTGCACGACGCGCTGTGCGAGCGCGGCTTCACTGTGAGCCCGGCGTGAACGACGACGCGCGTCGCAACGACCACGATGACGTCCGTGACGTGGCGACGATGTCGCGCGCCCACGGCAGGGTGCGGGTACCGGGGGACAAGAGCGCCTCGCATCGCGCTGTGCTGCTGAGTGCCCTGGCCGAGGGGGAGAGCACCATCACGGGCGCGTCCCCCGGTCGTGACGTGGCGGCGACGCGTCGAGCGGTCGAGCAGCTCGGAGCACGTGTCGAGGCCGGGCCGACGCTGACGGTCCTCGGCCCGGCCGAGGGCCTGCGACCGGCGCCGCAGCCCCTCGACTGTGAGAACTCGGGCACGACGATGCGCTTGTTGGCCGGAGTGCTGGCCGCCATCGCGGGGCGCCACGAGCTGGTGGGCGACGCCTCGCTCTCGCGACGCCCGATGGACCGCGTCGCGGTGCCGCTCGAGAGAATGGGTGCGGGCGTGAGCGGGCAGGGGCCCCGGTGCCGCGCGCCGCTCACCGTGGACGGACGGCGCCCACTGCGTGCCATCTCGTACCGGGTTCCCGTGGCGAGCGCTCAAGTGAAGTCCGCCGTGCTACTCGCCGCCCTGGGGGCGGATGGCCCCTGCGAGGTCGAGGAGCTCGTGCGCACCCGCACCACCACCGAGGACATGTTGATCGACGCCGGTGTCGCGATAGCGAGCGACGAGAGCGGGTTGGGGCGGATCGTGCGCGTCGAGCCGGGTCGCCCGCGGGCGCGCGAGTGGTCCGTGCCGGCGGACCCGTCGCAGGCGGCCTTCTTCGCCGTCCTGGGCGTGGTGCACCGCGACGCTCTCGTGGCACTGCCCGGCCTCGAACGGCACGCGGAGCGAGTCGGGTTCGTCGACGTCCTCGTGCGCATGGGGGGCCGGGTCACCTGGTCCGAGGACGGACCGGATGCGGAGCGCGCGACGCTGGTGGCGGCGAGCTCGACACTGACCGGCACGGAGGTGCGCGGCGAGGAGATCCCCTCCCTGGACGAGGTGCCGGCCCTCGTGGTCGCCGCCGCGGCGGCGCGAGGCGTGAGCGCCTTTCGCTCGATGGCCGAGTTACGCGTGAAGGAGAGCGATCGCTTCGTGGCGGCGCTGGAGCTGGCGCACGCACTCGGGTGCGCCAGCTGGGCCGACGGGGACGACTTCTTCGTCGAGGGCGTGGGGTCCGCGTCGCGATTCGCGCCCTTCGCGCTGGCCGCGGGCCTCGACCACCGCGTGGTGATGGCGAGCGCCGTGGCCGGCGCCGCCGGGTCGGGGTGTCGCATCATCGGGGTGTCCACGGTGGCGACCAGCTATCCGCACTTCTTCGAGGATCTAGCATCACTGCGATGAGCGCAGTCGTGGCCATCGACGGACCGGCGGGATCGGGCAAGTCGAGCGTTGCGCGCGCGCTGGCCGAGGCCCTCGGCTACTCGTTTCTCGACACCGGTGCCATGTACCGCGCGGTGACTGCGGAGGCCCTCGCGCGGGGTCTGGACCCGCACGACGGACCCGCCCTCGGCGAGCTCGCCCGCTCGATGAACCTCGTCCTGGTGCCCCGCGTCCTCGTGAACGGTCGCGACGTCGAGGACACGCTGCGCAGCGAGGCGGTCAACGCGGCCGTGTCGGTGGTGGCGGCCCATCGTGTCGTGCGCGCGGCGATGGTCGATCGCCAGCGGGAGTGGGCGGCGAACCAGCCGGTTGGCACCGTGGCCGAGGGACGCGACACGGCGACGGTCGTGTTTCCCGAGGCGACCTTGAAGGTGTTCCTCACGGCGTCGCTGGAGGAGCGCCAGCGCCGGCGCCGCGACGAG
>JAJZYE010000161.1 GCA_021806055.1 Actinomycetes bacterium
CTCGACGGCCGCTGGCTCTCGAGCGCGCAGCTGGTCGACGACCCCGACTGGTTGGGGCACGTGATGGACGACTGTGGACGTCGACTGGGCAGCGACGACCCCACGGTGGCGGCGTCACTCTTCGTCCAGAACTACGCGTACCGCATCGTCACGCTCGCGCTGGCCTGCGCGATGACCAGCGGCGTGCTGCCCGAGTCGACGGCGGCCGCGACGGCCGTCGTCGTGCGCCACGGGCGGCCCACGACGGTCGGCTATCTCACGCCCGTTGTCACCGTGCTCTCCCCCGACGCCGCGTCCGTGGCGCACGCCTGGCACGACGATGGTGTACGCGACGCGACGCTCGGCCAATTGCTCGACGACGCCGTCGCCCACCACCTCGCTCCGCTCGTGGCCACCGTGCGGCGGAGCCGCCGCGTGGGCGAACCCCTGCTCTGGGGCAACGTCGCCTCGTCGACGGCGGTCGCCTTTCGCACGATGGAGGGCCGCTACGGTCCGTGGGTGCGCGACGTCGCCGATCGCTTCTTCGCCCTCGCCCCGACGCCGCTACGGGGCCGGGGCTCGTTCCTGGCGCTCGAGTTCGGGGATCGCCGCGGCTGGTTCTGGGAACGGCGGACGTGCTGCCTCTACGACCGACTGCCCGGCGCGATCCGCTGCGCCGACTGCTCACGCACGCCGAGCGCGGTCCGGCGCGAGGCCTACCGCACCCAGCTCGCGTCAGACGCGCCCTAGGCCCGCCCCAAGGTCAGACGCGGGGGCGCTGACGACTCCTCGAGCAGCGCCATGACCGCCGCGGTGTCCAAGTGGTCGGCGATGAGGTCGGCCAGCCGATCGAATCGCTCCTCACGGCGCCGGGCGAAGGAGCGCGTCGGGGCCACGACGAAGCGCCGCCCCGTCCGCGCGGCCACCTCCGCGAGGAAGCCGCGGCGCCACTCGTCGTTCTCGAAGATCCCGTGCCAGGTGGTGCCCGACACCGCCCCCACGACGCACCCCTCGTCCGCGACCAGCGGGTCGCCCCCGTCGACGAGCACCGGCCCGTGATGGATCTGGTAGCCCCGCACGACCGAGCCATCGGCCAGCGTGCGCGTGACCTGCGCCAGCACCTTGGTGGGCTGGAACACCGTGTGCACCGGCAGCAGCCCCAGCCCGGGCACTCGACCCTGGCCGCTCTCGACCGAATCGTCGATGTCGCGGCCCAGCATCTGGTAGCCCCCGCACACGCCCAGGATCGGGCGTCCCCGCGCGGCGCGACGCACCAGGGCCGCATCGAAGCCGCGCCGGCGCAGCCAGTCGAGATCGTGCACGGTGGCCCGCGTCCCGGGCAGGATCACCAGGTCGCAGTCGGCCATCTCCTCGGGCCGGTACAGCGCACGCACGACGACACCCGGCTCGTCGAGGAGCGGGTCGAGATCGGTGAGGTTCGACGCGCGCGGCAGGCTCACCACGCCCACGGTCAGGACGTCCTCCCCCTGCGGTGGCGGACCGTCGCGCCACGCGGTGACGTCGGTCGCGTCCTCGGTGTCGATCTCCAAGCCCGGCGCGAAGGGCACCACTCCCAGGGTCGGACGCCCGGTCAGAGCCGCCAACTGGTCGAGGCCGCCACGCAGCAGGAGTGGCTCACCGCGAAACTTGTTCACGACGAAGCCACGGATCAGGTCCTGGTCCGCTCCGTCCAGGACGGCGAGGGTCCCCACGAAGGAAGCGAAGACGCCACCACGATCGATGTCACCGACGAGGACGGCGGGCACGCCCGCCGCACGCGCGAAGCCCAGATTGACGATGTCGCTCGTACGCAGGTTGATCTCGGCGGGACTGCCGGCCCCCTCGCAGATCACCACGTCGAAGCGCCGTCGCAAGTCACGATGGGCCTCGACCACGACCTCGAGCAAGCCAGCCCGCGACGGCCATCGTCGCGCCTCGAGCTCGCCGACCGGGTGGCCCAGGACGATCATCTGGCTACGCGTGTCGGTTCCCGGCTTCAGGAGAACCGGGTTCATCGCCACCTCGGGCTCGACGCCGCACGCGCCGGCCTGGGCCACCTGCGCGCGCCCCATCTCCCCCCCGTCACGGGTCACGTAGGAGTTGAGCGACATGTTCTGCGCCTTGAAGGGGGCGACCGTGACCCCCTCGCGACGCAGCCACCGGCACAGCCCGGTCACGATCGTGCTCTTGCCCGCGCCCGAGGACGTGCCGAGCACGAGCAGCGAGGCACCTCCGCTCACTCCTCGTGCCTCTCGGTCACCTGCGCCGACTCGAAGGTCGCCATCTCACGCAGGATCTTGGCACTCGCCTGCACGATCGGTACGGCGAGCGCCGCTCCGCTCCCCTCGCCCAGGCGCAGGTCCAGATCGATCACCGGCGCGATCCCGAGGAAGTCGAGACCGACTCGCGCGCCGGGCTCGCGCGAGAGGTGGCCGCCGATCAGATACCCGCGCACGTCGTCGCACCACGCCGCGGCGACGACGGCGGCCGCGACGGCGATGACGCCGTCGAGCACCACCGGCACCCGCGCCGCCGCTGCGGCCATGATGAACCCGGCGAGGGCGGCGATCTCGAGCCCACCCACCTGCGCCACGACCTGGGCGGGCGTCGCGTCGACCGGCAACCGCGCGAGCGCTCCCTCGATGACGGCGATCTTGCGACGCAGGGTCGCGTCGTCGATACCGGTGCCGCGGCCGGTCACCCTCTCCGGTGCGGTCGCCGTCAGGGCCGCGATCAGCGCGGCCGAGGACGTCGTGTTGCCGATGCCCATGTCACCGGTCACGAGTAGCCGGGCTCCCGCCTCGACCAGCTCCGTGCCGACGGTCGCACCGACGTCGAGGGCGGCCGTGACCTGCGCTGCGGTCATCGCCGGACCGTCGGCCAGGTTCACCGTACCCCGGGCCACGTTGCGACGCTGGAGCATCGGACTCGACGTCGAGAGGGGCGTCGCCACCCCCACGTCCACGACCGTGACCGACGCTCCCACGTGGCGCGCGAGCACGTTGATCGCCGCGCCCCCCTCGCAGAAGTTGGCCACCATCTGCGCCGTCACCTCCTGCGGCCACGGCGACACGCCGGTCACGGCGACACCGTGGTCCCCGGCGAAGACCGCGACCGCTACCGGCTCGGGCACGGGCGCCGGACAGACCCCGGCGATCGCGGCCAGCTGGACGCTGAGGTCCTCCAACTGGCCGAGTGAGCCGGACGGCTTGGTCAGGCGATCCTGCAGGTCTCGCGCGCGCCCGGCCGCCGTCTGATCGAGCGGCGCCACGCGCCGCACCAACTGGTCGAATAGTCCCTCGGTCATCTCTCTCCCTCTCTCACACTGATCGCACCGGCACTACGCGCACCCTCTGCGGCCGCGTCGTCGTGCGACGCTGACGCGACGCGCGCCAGCCACGGCCTCACGCGCGTCAACGCGACGTCGAGCCGCTCGAGTCCCCGCTCATCGGGGACGGCGATGCGCACCACGCCGGGCATGGCGAAGCTCGCGCAGTCACGCACCACGATCGCCTGACGGGCGAGCACGTCGCGCAGTCCCGGGCGCTCCACCAGCAGCCAGTTGGCGTCGGAGGGTTGCGCCACGAGTCCGTACCTCGCGAGCAGGTCGCGAAGCTGCTCGCGCAGGGTGCGCACACCCGCGCTCTCGCGAACCAGGTCGACCGGCTCGAGCAAGTCGGGCAGGGCCTCGCTGGCCAGACCGTTGAGCGACCAGTGCGGCTGTCGTCGCGCGCACCCGTCGATCAGCGCGGGGTCGCCCAGCACGTAGCCGACGCGCAGCCCCGGGCAGGCCAGCAGTTTGGTCAGCGAGCCGACCACGACGACGTCGTCGTCGCCCCTCGTCCACTGCCCGGTGGCGAGTGGGTAGAACGCCTCATCCCACACCGCCACGCGGGCGTCGCGCGGCGCCAGGATTCCCGTGGGATTGTGAGGGTTCGATCGCCATCGCGGCCCATCGCCGCGCGGGTGGAGTCGAAACTCCGGCTCGACGACCGAGCCACCGATCACC
>JAJZYE010000162.1 GCA_021806055.1 Actinomycetes bacterium
AACCGACGTCGCCGGACTCGCGGCCGCGCTCTACCAGCGTGGACTGGCGGTGGTGCACGTCCCGACGACACTGGTGGCTCAGGTCGACGCCGCAATCGGTGGCAAGACCGCGGTGAACCTGACGTCGGGCAAGAACCTGGTGGGGGCGTTCCACCAGCCGGTTGGCGTGCTGTGCGACACCGACACCCTCACCACCTTGTCCGAGCGTGAGCGTATCGGCGGGCTCGGGGAGATCGCGAAGTGCTGGCTGCTGGAGGACCGCCGCGCGTCGGACCTGGCGTCGACGCCACTCACCAGCCTGGTCACGATGGCGGTGCAACTGAAGGCCGGGCTCGTGATGCTCGACGAGCGCGACGGGAACCAACGGGCGCTGCTCAACTACGGGCACACCCTGGGCCACGCCCTCGAGTTGCTGGCGCTCGAACGTGACGCCGACGAGCTGCGTCACGGCGAGGCCGTGGCGATCGGCCTGGCCTACGCCGTGCGGCTGGCCCACGCGCTGAGTCGGGTGGGATCGCGCGAGGTGACCAACCACGACCAGGTGCTGCGTGCCCTGGGTCTGCCCGCGCGCCTCCCCGCCTTCGCGTCGACGAGTGCGCTGGTCGCGGCCATGGGCCGCGACAAGAAGACGCACCACGACCTGACGTTCGTCCTGCCCGGCCCGGATGGTTTCGAGGTGGTGCGCCGCGTGGAGCCGCGCGTCGTCGCGGAGGTGCTTGACCAGTTTCGGGGAGAGTCGTGACGCGTCAGGTCCTGCTGCTCTCGGGACCGAACCTGGACCGGCTGGGAACCCGTAGCCCGGAGATCTACGGCACGGCGACGCTCGCCGAGCACGTCGCCCGGGCGAGCGCCGTCGCCGCGGGGCACGACCTCGAGGTGCGACACCTGCAGTCGAACTTCGAGGGGGACCTGATCGAGGCCGTGCGCGACGCGGGCGACTGCGCGGCGGTGGTCATCAACGCCGGCGCGCTCACCCACACCTCGTGGGCGCTCGCCGACGCCCTGGCCGCCTTCGAGGGGGTCGTCGTCGAGGTGCATCTCTCGAACCCCGCCGCGCGCGAGCCCTTTCGCCACCTCAGCACCCTGGCCAGCGTCGCGGATGGCTCGATCGCGGGCTTCGGAGGGCTGGGTTACGAGCTCGCCCTGGAGGCCGTGGCGCGACTGATCGACGACCAGCCCACGCCGCCCGTCGATCAGTCGACGGTCATCGCCCGGCCGCCCGGCGATCGTTAGCCGACGTCGCCTCGCGACCACCGGTAACGGTCTGGCCGCTCGGCGTGGCGGCGTGGATCGTCCTCGCCTCGGCGTCTTCGGGGCGCGACCTGGCGCCGTGCGCCACGTATCGAGCGCGGCGCCCGTCGACGACGGCGACGTGACGCGATTGCCCATCGGCCCCGCGATCCGTCCGGCTGGCGTCGTCGCCGTGACGCGACGAGCGTGGGCGGCGCGAACAGCGCCGTCACGCGACGCCCGAGTGGGCCCGCGTGTGGTGGTCAAGCGGTCCTCTTGCGTCGCTCCCAGGGCGGCCGACACTTCGGGCGCGCTGCACCCGAATCGTCGCACCTTCGTGTGCGGGACCGGTGGTTCGAGTGCGGCGGCTCTGCGCCAGTCGTTGGGCCCCTCGTTGACTCTCGGTGGCCCGGCCACGTACCCCGCCCCCGTCGAGGACGACGACGGCCGACGAGCCTCGCGACCACCGGTAACGGTCTGGCCGCTGCGAGACGGCGGTCGACGAGGCGCGGGCCACGTCCGGATTCGACGGCGCGCTCACGATGTCGACGCGGTCTGCGATGGAACCGTCGTCGCGTGGTCATCGAGCTCATCGAGGTGTGCGCCCGCCCTACGGGTCACGCCGATCTCATCCGTGGGGTGATCGGCGGATGGATGGGCGACGACGTGCCCCGGTGGGCCCGCCGGGCACGTCACGCGGCGCCGGCCCGACGGCTCGATGCCCCTAGAATAGGGGACCACTCGCGAAAGGGTCCGGGCACATGGCCGCCATCTCCAGCAACGACATCAAGAACGGCATCACGCTGAAGGTGGACGACGGGCTGTTCACCGTCATCGAGTTCCAGCACGTCAAGCCGGGCAAGGGGGGCGCCTTCGTACGCACCAAGCTGCGCAACGCGCGCACCGGGGCGGTCATCGAGCGCACCTACCGGTCCGACGAGCGTCTGGAGCAGGCCATCATCGACAAGCGTGACGTGCAGTACCTCTACCGCGATGGGGACGACTACGTGTTCATGGACCAGTCGACGTTCGACCAGCTCGCGATGCCCGCGGCGAGTCTCGGCGACGCGGCGAACTTCCTGATCGAGACGGGCAAGGCGATGCTCGTGCTGCACGACGAGGAGATCATCGGCGTGGAGCTGCCGGCGTCGGTCGAGCTGGCGATCACCGAGACCGAACCGGGGGTGCAGGGCGACCGTGTCTCGGGAGCGCGCAAGCCCGCGACGCTGCAGACGGGCTACATCGTCCAGGTGCCGCTCTTCGTGGGGCCGGGCGAGGTGATCAAGGTGGACACCCGCACCGGCGAGTACATCACGCGAGCCTGATGAGTGAGTTGGGTGCGCGCCGACACCGCGCGCGCGAGCGCGCCCTCGAGATCCTCTACGAGGCGGCCATCAAGGAACGTCCCCTGGAGTCCGTGCTGGCCGCCCTGACGGTCGCTCCCGACGACTACGTGGTCGTGCTCGTGCGCGCCGCCGAGTCCTCGCGTGAGCGCGCCGACGCGTTAATCGAGCAGAACGCGCACGACTGGGCACTCGATCGCCTCGCGCTGATCGATCACCTGATCATGCGACTGGCCCTGGGCGAGTGGTGGAGCGACGGCGCGCCGCCGACCGCCGTGATCCTGGACGAGGCCGTCGAACTGGCCGCGACCTACTCGACCGACGGGTCGGGTGCCTTCGTGAACGGTGTGCTGGCGGCGTGCGTCGCCGGGGGGCACTGACAAGCCGTGACGGGCATGTCGCCGCGGACGCTCAATCTCTCGAGAACCGTCGCGGTGAGCCCCTTCCACCACGAGGCCTTCGTCACGTTTCTGATCTGGATCCTGGTGCTGGGCGAGCTCGTCGTGGTCGGGTCGGTCCTCACACGCCGGATCTTCACGTTCAACCTGGCGGCCGCGAGCCTCGAGGAGCCGCGCGCCCGGACGCTATTGCGCCGGGCCTTCGGGGCGCTGTGGCTGCTCGACGGCGTGTTGCAGTTCCAGCCGGCCATGCCGCTCGGACTGGGCTCGCAGGTCGTACGGCCGATGGCGGCGGGGACGCCGTGGTGGCTGCACGCCCTGATGCTCGGCGCAGTAGGGATATGGAATCGGCACCCGGTAGTCCTGGCCGCCGCCGTGGCGTGGCTGCAGGTGGGCCTGGGGGTTGGCCTGCTACTCGCCAGCGGCACGACGAGTCGGTGGTTCGCGGGTGCGTCGGCCGCGTGGGCCGCGCTCGTGTGGCTCATTGGTAACGGCGCGGGCGGTCTCTTCGCGCGAGGAGCGTCGGTGCTGTTCGGCTGGCCCGGGGCGACGTTCTTCTACGTGCTGGCCGGGGTCTTCGTGGCCCTGTCACCGACCGCATTCCAGCGCTCGTTCTCGCGCGTCACGCTACGGGTCGTCAGCGTGGTGCTGGGCGTGGGCATCGTCCTGCAGTGCCTGCCGGCGGCGAACTTCTGGCACGGCGGGCCGAGCAACGCGGTGGCGGCGATGGCCCGGGCGATGACGAGTGAGGCGCAGCCGCACTGGCTGGCCGCGATCGTGCGCGCCACCGGTCACGTCGCCGCGACGATGGGCGCCGGCTTTAACGTCGTCGTGATCCTCTGGCTCGGTGTTGTGGCCGTCGGGCTATGGACCTCGGCGGGCACGCGACGCCGCTGGGCGGTGTGGACGCTGGTGGTGGGGGCGCTGGTGGGGTGGGTCACGATTCAGGACACGGCACTGTTCGGCGGGTTGGCGACCGACGTGAACTCACTGCTGCCGCTGGCCGCGCTGGTCGG
>JAJZYE010000163.1 GCA_021806055.1 Actinomycetes bacterium
CGACGACGCGAGCACGACCATGCTGGTCCACGACCGCGTCAACATCGGTGTGGCCGTCGCGTCACCTCACGGACTGGTCGTGCCGGTCATCGTCGACGCGGACACCAAGTCCCTCGCCCAGCTCGGGGCGGAGGCGAAGAGCCTCGCCGCCCTCGCGCACGACAAGAAGCTCACACTCGATCAGATGTCGGGGGGAACCTTCACGATCAGCAATCTCGGGATGTTCGGCGTCGAGCAGTTCACCGCCATCATCAACCCCCCGGAAGGTGCCATCCTCGCGGTCGGCGCCACGAGGCCCGAGCCCGCCGTCGTGGACGGCGCGGTCGTCGCTCGCCACACGTTGCGCTACACCCTGTCCTCCGACCACCGCATCATCGACGGCGCGCTCGCCGCCGAGTTCCTGCGCACGCTCACGGCGTACGTAGAGAACCCCTGGTCCCTGGTCGCCTGAACACGCCTCCCTCTCGCCCGCCTAGCCGAGCGAGAGGGAGGCGTTCTCATCAGCGGGGACGTCCTCTCCCATCGGAGCCGCCGTCACCGCGTCAATGCCGAAATCATCCGTGGCGCCGAGAGACGCGCGCCGATCCCGCGCACGTCGGCGATCGTTGAGCGCGGCCGACAGGCCCGCCACAAGGAAGAGCGCGCCCGCCCCGTACAGGAGTGCTCGCCGACCCGCCGGTGAGTGGATCCAGACGGCGGGGTAGCCGAGCAGTGGAACCGCGAAGCGCGCGACGTAGGCGACGTTGCCCCTCACGCGCAGCGTCCACGGGTCACGGTAGAGATTCGCGTCACCTTTGGTGCGAATCACATCGCCGTGAGCGGTGTGCTTCAGCCAGATGATGCGGTGCACGTAGTCGATCGTGGGGTAGCCGGGTGGGTGAAAGACCGCAATGTCCCCCACCCGTAGCGACGACAGCGGCACCCGCTGGGTCACGACCACCCCGCCCAGCGGCAGGGCCGGGCGCATGCTCCCACTCAGCACCGGACGTAATTGGAGGTCGCCCGTCGCAACGCCCGCCGCCAGGACGACCGCGCCCACTATCACGGCGACCAGCACCACCCGGTCGACCACCCACAGTGCACGACGCCAGCCGCGGCGCACCGGGCGTGGTACTCGTACGGCCCGTCGCGCCGCGAGTTTCGTTCTCGTCAACTGAGCCAGTCTGGCCAATCTCATCGTGTCCCCTCGCCTCGTTCGGCCGTGCAACCGGCGACGAGTCATCGGCTCGCCGCCGGATGCACGACACAATCACCTACGGCGTGTTGGTGCCGTTCACCGTGATCGTCGGCGCGGCGCTCAGCCCCTCCACCGCGTTCTGGCTCACCACGTTGTTGTTATTGGAACTATTCGGGTTTGTCGTCGGGTTGAGGAACGTGAACACCACCCGGAACGTCGCGGTCGACTCCTCGCAGGCGCCCCCTGAACACTGCGGTACTCCGTTCACAAACGTGTTCGGCTGCAGGAACGCGGGGCCGAAACTGTAGTCCAGGTAGTAGGTCCAGTTGCCCGCCGCAGTCTGCGGCGTGCCCGCCGCTCCACTGTCGGAGCTGTTGTGGATGTCGGTCCAGACACCGTTCACCTGCTCCTGCACCTCCACCGTCATCTGGTTCTCCAGCGCTTGAGCGTTCGGATTCGTGTCGGTCTGGTAGGAGATGGTGTCCACCTGGCCCTGGAGCGTCCCGACGTCACCGACGCTGAACTGGTAGGTGTAGGTGTCGCCCGGGTTCGCGTTGGCCAAGCTGTAGCTCAACGTGTTCCCCTGACCAATCACCGACGGCTCAGCCGTCGCGGTCAACGACTGCACAGGTTGTGCGGCAGGTTGCGCGGCCCAAATGAGTGGGCCCGCCACGCTGGCTGAACCGGGGAACGCCTCCAACTGGAACGAACCAGTCGCGATGGAATTCGTACCGGCGATGGAACTCGTGAAACTGGCGAAACTACCCGGTCCGGTCAGGCCCAAGGTGAGTGCTCCCGCACCCAACAGACTCGCCACTAGCGGTAGTCGATGAAACATGACGTCTCCTCCCACTCATGTTCCGGGGGTCGACACCTTGTCGCCCCCCGTACAACAGGGGGCGGGTTCGCCATTTGCTCCCTCTCAACCCGGCGACCAGAAACGGTCGAGAGATCACTGCATCCCCTTCACTGCGGACATCCGCTTGCCCTTAGCGACATGACCCGAATGAGTTCTTAGCACCAGATCACTGCACAGTCAAAAGTAACTCAACTAATCAACAATTACCTAGATTTCTGAAGTTCATTTAATAACGTGGTTCTAGTAGAATCACGTGTGGTACACGGGACATCTCGTACTCGTTGTCACCGAACATGTTCACTCGTCGGGACGTCTCCGCGCTGTCGCACGATCCCTCGACGGGGTGCGATCGTCACCCGTCCACCAAACTCGCCAGGGCCGCTCGATGGAGGCACCTCATCGCCACCACGCGGCGGCGGACCGTGGCTACCAGGGTGCGTCCTCGATCGACGTCAGGCGGCGCCACGCCCCCCGACGCCGATCGAGTCACCGATGCCGGGACCTTGTCCCCTAGCCCCGACCCGGCGCGAGGAGCAGACTCGTCTCGACATCGTGAGATCGTCCGGGGCGTCGAGGTGGACGGTGGCTGAGGTGGGTGAGGTCGTGCACGCGAGACCATCCTCGCCGATGGCGTTCAATGCCGACGACGCGCGCTACGCACAGGATCGGAGAGTTCTCATCGGTGCCGCGTCCGGGGAGCCGGTGCCGCCCGGTTCGCCGCACTTCGGGATCGTACCCGTCGACGACCCACACGAGCTCACTCACGCTCGCACGCTCGCACGCCCCGTGGGCTTCGGCCCCGTCCTCACCACGACGGGACGGTGCGCGCGTCGCACGTGGAGCAGGTGCCCCACCGGAGCGGCAGCACGGAGCGAGGAATCGCTGACGTACGTCTCGTCGCCGTGGCCGCAGCGACCTGGCACCCACGGTACAGTTCACACTCACGCGAAGATCCCTCGACGCGTTCCGACTACGCCTCACAATCCCTTGCCACTTCGCGCGGCGCGTACCCGGGTCCCGGAGCGACGTGCGCGAAGGGATCAGCGTCGCATGCGCTGGACGACACGTCCGGTCCACCACACACGTGCTCGTCGTCGGCGGCCGGTTACTGGCGGTTCAGAGCGATGAGACCCTTCACTCGTTCCCGTTTCCAAGGCCGGCACGCAGGAGTGCGGTGGGCGAATCGACCAACTCGGCTTCGCGTCGCCACGACCGCGAGCACCCCTCGCGGGTGCCACGAGGGGTGCCGCTGGTCCCCCCACTGTGTCCACACCGTCTTCTCAGCCATCAAGCCCTACACCAAGGAGTGACATGGAACTAAGCGTTGTCCCCATCGACGTCACCGGTGGCCTGAACGTCATCGTCGGTCAGGCCCACTTCATCAAAGTCGTCGAGGACCTGCACGAGGCTCTCGTCGGCTCGAGCCCCTACCTGCAGTTCGGCCTCGCCTTCAATGAGGCGTCGGGTCCGTGTCTGATCCGCTGTTCCGGCAACGCTGACGACCTCGTCGACCTCGCGGCTCGCTACGCCGAGGCGATCGGTGCGGGGCACTCCTTCATCGTCTTCCTACGCGACGGCTACCCCATCAACGTCCTCAATGCCCTGAAGAGTGTGCCCGAGGTGTGCTCGATCTTCTGCGCGACCGCCAACCAGGTAGAGGTCCTGATCGCCCAGACCGACCTTGGTCGCGGCATCATCGGTGTGGTGGACGGGATGCCACCCGCCGGCATCGAGACTACGGACGACGAAGTGGCGCGCCACGCGTTGCTGCGCGAGATCGGCTACAAGCTCTGACACCGTGTCGGATCGGGAGCGACGACGTGGGGTGACGACGTGGAGTGACGACGTGGAGTGACGACGTGGAGTGATGGTCGCTCGCCCGCGCACCGGTCGGAGTCGCGTACGTGAAGTGACCCGTGTCGCGACGGACCAAAAGCGCG
>JAJZYE010000164.1 GCA_021806055.1 Actinomycetes bacterium
TCCTCCACGGGCGAAGCGTAGAGGGCACTCGCCGCGCTGTCAACGGCGGGGACGGGTCCGCGTCGGTGAGTGCCCGCGGGATACGCTCGAGACGGCGCGCGCGGTCAGATCGGCGGCGTTACGGTCGAAGGAGGCCACGTGGTCAATGGGGACCCGGCGTATGGCTGAGACCACGGACCCCTCGCTGGACGAGTTGGTGACGGGGGCGATCGAGCGGGCCCGACGGCTCATCGCCGGGGCCGAGCGTCGCCGTACCCGCCACGAGCGCGCGGTGCGCCGTCAGTTCGTTCGCCTGTTCCGTGACCGCGACGCGCTGGGTGTCACGATCGCGATGACCGACGAGGTGATGCGCTGCGCGTCGAGCGACGGTGCGACACGCCTCCTGCGTCGCACGGCGCCGCGGGCCACCGTGGCCGGCTTCGGTGCGCTCAACGCTCTCGGCCTACGGCTGATGGCGGCGGTGTCGCGACTGGCGCCCGCACTCGTGGTGCGGGTCGTGCACTGGCGCGTGCGCCGCCTGTCGGGCGACCTGATCCTGGACGCGTCGCCCGCCGCCCTCTCGCGCCACGCCCGCCGTCGGCGCGAGGAGGGTCTCGCGCTCAACGTCAACGTGCTGGGCGAGGCGGTCCTCGGGGAGCGCGAGGCCGCGCAGCGACTCGACCGCGTGCGGGCGATGATCCGCCGCGAGGACGTGAGCTACGTCTCGGTCAAGCTCTCCGCGCTGGTCAGCCAGATCGTGGCGATCGACCACGCGGGCTCGCGGGAGCGGGTGTGCGAGCGTTTGCGCACCCTGTACCGCGAGGCCAACGCGCACGCCACGTTCGTCAACCTCGACATGGAGGAGTACCGCGACCTGCGCCTGACCGTCGACGCCTTCACGGAGGTGCTGTCGGAGGAGGAGTTCGCCGACACCTACGCCGGTATCGTGCTCCAGGCCTACCTGCCCGACTCCCACGACGCGCTCGAGGATCTGATCGACTGGGCCACGCGACGCCACGAGACCCGGGGGGGTCGCATCAAGGTTCGCCTGGTGAAGGGCGCCAACCTGGCGATGGAGAACGCGGAGGCCGAGCTGCACGGCTGGGTGGCCGCCCCCTACGCCACCAAGGCCGACGTCGACGCCAGCTACGCGCGCCTGCTCGATCGCGTGCTGCGCCCCGAGCACGCCGACGCGCTGCGCGTGGGCGTCGCGAGTCACAACCTCTTCGCCGTGTCCTGGGCGCTGGACGTGGCCACGGTGCGTGGTGTGGGTCACCAGGTGGACGTCGAGATGCTCGAAGGGATGGCGCCGGCCGAGGCGCGGTCCCTCGTGGAGGAGGGCGCCACCGTGCAGCTCTACGCTCCGGTGACGCGCGCCGACGATTTCGCCGCGGCCGTGGCGTACTTGGTGCGTCGCCTCGACGAGAACACCGCGCCCGAGAACTACCTGCGCGCGGCCTTCGCGATCGCCCGGGATCCGGCCGTGTTCGACGAGCAGAGTCGACGCTTCCGTGAGTCGCTCGTCGCGCGCCATACGCTGTCCACCGAGCGGCGTCGCCGCGCCCGCCCGGTTACGGGGGGTTTCGCCAACGCCGCCGATGGTGATCCGACCGACCCCGGCTACGTGGCGGCGCTCGCGTCGTCGTGCGACGAGGTCGCCGTCCGCGGCGTCGACCCGATGGGACTGGCGACGGTGGGCGAGGACGTGAGCACGGCGCCCGTCTCGGCCCTCGTGGTCGGCACTGACCCCAACAACGGCGGGGCGGGCTGGTATCGCTACCGGGTCGCCGACGCGGACCGCGTCGACGAGGCCGTGGCGCGCGCGCGCGCCGCCGCGCCCGCGTGGGCCGCCCGCCCGGCCAGTGAGCGCGCCGCGATCCTCACGCGGGTCGCGGCGGTGATGGAGGCGCACCGCGACGCCACCATCGCGGTGATGGCGCGTGACACGGGCAAGACGGTGGCTGAGGGTGATCCCGAGGTCAGCGAGGCGATCGACTTCGCGCGCTACTACGCCACGCTCGGCGAGGGTCTGGCGGACGAGGGACGGCAGGGATCCGCGCCGCTCGGGGTGGTGCTGGTCGTACCGCCGTGGAACTTCCCCTACTCCATCCCGGCCGGCGGCGTGACGGGCGCCCTCGCGGCGGGCAACGTGGTGCTGCTCAAGCCCGCGCCCGAGGCGGTGGCGGTGGGCTGGGAGTTGGCCCAGCACCTCTGGGAGGGGGGTGTGCCGCGCGACGTCGTCCAGTTCGTGGCCACGCGTGACGACGAGAACGGCCGCCACCTCGTCACCCACGACGGCGTGGACGCGGTGGTGTTGACCGGCTCGTTCGACACCGCGCGTCTCTTCACCTCCTGGAAGCCGTCGATGACCCTGCTCGCCGAGACCAGCGGGAAGAACGCCATCGTGGTGACGGCGTCGGCCGACGTCGACCTCGCGGTGAAGGACCTGGTGCAGTCGGCGTTCGGTAACGCGGGTCAGAAGTGCAGCGCGGCGAGCCTGGCCATCGTGGACCGCGCCACCTACGACAACCCGCTCTTCGAACGCCAACTCGTCGACGCGGTGACCAGCCTCGCGGTCGGGGGGGCGCTGGCGTGGGCGACGGAGGTGGGGCCGGTGATCCGCCCGCCCGAGGCTCCCCTGCGTCGAGCGCTGACCCAGCTCGACCCGGGCGAGTCGTGGCTCGTCGAGCCCGCCCCACTCGACCAGGCCGGCTACCTCTGGCGTCCGGGAGTGAAGATTGGTGTGCGGCCCGGGTCGTGGAGCCACCGCAGTGAGTGGTTCGGTCCGGTGCTCGGCGTGATGGTGGCGCCGGACCTCGCGACGGCGCTCGAGTGGCAGAACGCGGTGGGCTACGGCCTGACCGCCGGGATCCACAGCCTGGACGAGGCCGAGTGCGCGGTCTGGCTCGAGCGCGTGGAGGCGGGCAACCTCTACGTGAACCGGCCCGTCACCGGTGCCGTGGTGCGCCGTCAGCCCTTCGGCGGCTGGAAGCGTTCCAGCGTCGGACCGAGCGCCAAGGCCGGCGGGGTCAACTACGTCGCCGCGCTGCGACGCTGGCCCGAGGTGGACGACGTCGTGGCGGCCCGCGACGAGGTGCGGCGCTGGTGGGACGAGCGCGCGAGCCGGGCGATCGACGAGTCGGGGCTGGGCGTGGAGCGCAACTACGTGCGCTACCGTCGCGCCCGTCAGCCGATCCTCGTACGCGTCGACGAGCGCTTCGACGCGTCGCGCGCGGGCTACGTGCGCGCGATCGCGTCGATCACGGGAGCCGCGATCGAACTGAGCGCCGCGCGCGAGGTCGCGGGCGTCGACGGCGTGATCGTGGAATCGCTCGACGAGCTCGTCGAGCGCGCCGCGGCGGTGGCGCGGGTGCGCTGGTGGAGCGACGAGACGCCTCCGGTCGCGGACCTGCTCGACCGGGGCCGCACGACGGACCGGCGCCCGTTGAGCGGTGCGGGTGCCGTCGAGGGGCCGCGCTGGCTGCTCGAGCAGAGCGTGGCTATCACCAATCACCGCTACGGCAACGTGAACGCGGGTCCCAAGCCCGCTGTGGTGAGCCTCGCGGAGTCGGCGCGCACGGCGGGGTGACGAGGCGCTAGTTTGCAGGGGTGACCCGACGCTAGGGTTCGCGCACTCAATCCAGTCCTCGTTGGGGTCGCTACGCGAGAACGGAGACGAGATGACGACGACGTCGAGCGGTGTCGCGACTCGCCGAGGAACACGGGAGTAGGGCGTGCCAGCGACGCGACTGGCGGAGGTGGTGGCGCTCCTGGTGGCGCGTCAGCAGGCGGGCGACGAGGCCCACTCCCTGTGTCTGGTGGCCGCGGAGGTGGCGGCGGTGGACGCGGCGGCCGTCTCCCTGGTGTCGGCCGAGGGTGCGCTCACGGTCGTCTGCTGTGGAACGCCGCGGGCGCGCGAACTCATGGACGCGGAGCTCACGACCGGCGAGGGCCCG
>JAJZYE010000165.1 GCA_021806055.1 Actinomycetes bacterium
GGTAGGGGGTCTTGGGGGTCCCCTCGCGAGTGAAGTGCGACGCGACCCGACCGAGGGGGCGGGTGGGGGGGCGACGTCGACGAGCCATGGTGTCACGAGACTACCTACCCGGTATTCTCGGGGCGTGAGTGAGTCCGAGACCCTGACGCGCCCGGAGGTGACGACGTCGCGTGACGTCGCCCTCGACGAGGGCGATCACGACCGCTTCACCCACATCGTCCTCGAGGGCTACACGCCGCCCGATGGGGAGTTCGTCGCGCTGGGCAACTCGGTCGTGGAGGGGATGATCAACGCCACGCCGGTGCGCGCGCTGTGCGGCAAGGTGTGGGTTCCCGGACGCGACCCCGCGAAGTACCCGATCTGCCCGACCTGTCGGGAGGTGGCCCACTCGCTGGGCTGGTCGCTACCCGGCGAGTGAACCGCGGGCCCGGGTTCGACCGGCGTCGCCGACTGGGTAGAGTCGTGGCACCATGTCGCGCGTCCTGGCCATCCGTCACCACGTCGAGGACTCGCCGGGACTGATCGGGGACGCCTTCACCGCCCGGGGCTACGTGGTGGAGGCGGCGATGATGGACGCCGAGCATCCGACGCCCGACCTGGAGGGCTACGACGCGCTGGTGATCCTGGGCTCGACGCACGCGGTCTACGACGACGAGATCGAGGCCGCCTGGTTCGGTCGCGAGCTGGAGCTGATCGACTCGGCCCAGCGCCGCGCGGTGCCGGTCCTGGGGATCTGCTTCGGGGCCCAGGCACTCTGCCGCTACCACGGCGGGGAGGTGAGCGCGTCGGACGAGCCCGAGGTCGGCTGGTACGAGGTCGAGCCGGTGGGAACCTCGCCCCTCGAGTCGGGGCCGTGGTTCGAGTACCACTTCGACCGCTGTGCGCTGCCGCCCACCGCGCAGCTGTGGGCGAGGACCCCCGCCGCGGTCCAGGCCTTCGTGGTGGGGGCGGACCTGGGCGTGCAGTTCCACCCCGAGATCGACGACGGGCAGCTGGCCCAGTGGCTGGCCGGTGGTGACGAGGGCGTGCGCCGCGTCGGCCTGGACCCCGTCGCGCTGATGGCGCGCACGCGGCGTGAGACGCCGGCGGCGCGCACTCGCGCGGCGCGCCTGGTGGACCTCTTCGTGTCGCACGCGGCCACGCGACGGCGCTCGTGAGCGGCGTGACGCCCCCCGCGGGTGACGTCGAGGTGGTGCGCGTCGAGCGGCCCGCCTCGGGTGGTGCGGTGGGTCGACTCGGTGATGGGCGCGTCGTCTTCGTGCGCCACGCCCTGCCCGGGGAGCTGGTGCGCGCCGTGGTCCTCGAGCGCACCAGCCGCTTCGCGCGCGCGGACGCCATCGAAGTCCTCGAGGCCAGCGCCGAGCGAGTGGCGCCGCCGTGTCGCTACGCCGGTCCGGGGGGGTGCGGGGGATGCGACCTGCAGCACGCGTCGGCGCCGGCGCAGGCGTCGTGGAAGGCGGCGCTGGTGGGCGAGCACCTTCGTCGTCTCGCCGGCGTCGTCCCCGACGCGCGCGTCGAGACGTTCTCCGCGGCCCAGGGCTCGCGCACGCGGCTGCGCTGCGCGGTCGACGGCGAGGGTCGCCTGTCGCTGCGGGCGGTACGTTCCCACGACCTCGTCGCGGTGGACCCGTGCTGGCTGGCCGACGAGCGCCTGGCCCCGGCGTTCGCGACGTCGTGGCGCGGTGCCGACGAGGTCGAGCTGCGGGCCATTGGCGACGGCGAGCCCTTCGCGGTGGTGCGCCGGCGCGGCGCGCGCGCGGCCACCGACGTGCGCAGCCTCGTCAACACGGCCATCGATCCCTCCACGCACTCGCGCGTGCGTGTGGGCTCGCACGTCTTCGACGTGTCGCCCCAGTCGTTCTGGCAGGCGCACCGCGACGCGCCCGCGGTGCTGAGCGAGGCGGTGCTCGCGGCGGCCCAGGCTGAGCCCGGAGATCACGCGGTCGACCTCTTCAGTGGCGTGGGACTCTTTGCCGCGGGCCTGGCGCGCGCCGTCGGTCCTCGGGGGCGAGTGAGCGCGGTGGAGTCCTCGCCGGACGCGGTGGCCGACGCGCGGGTCAACCTCGAGGGGCTGGGCGCGGTGCGAGTGCGCGCGTGGTCGGTGACCCCGCGCGCGGTGCACGACGCGGTCGGTGAGGGTGACGTCGTGGTGCTGGATCCGCCGCGCACGGGACTGGCGCGCGGCGTCGCCGCGGCACTGGTTCAGCGTCGACCCCGGCGGGTGGTCTACGTGTCGTGCGACGCCGCCACCTTCGCGCGCGACCTTACGAACTTCTTAGACGGTGGCTACGCCGTACGAGACCTGCGGATTCTCGATCTCTTCCCCATGACCGAGCACGTGGAGTTGGTCACAACCCTTGACTTCACTCGCTAGAGGGGCGAGAGTGAGTGCGAGGGCGAACCCTCGCCCTCGAAGGGGGTTGACGATGTCAGTGAAGTTGGACCATCACCACCGCTTGACACTCGGGAAGGTCTTCGGACACCCGATTAACCACAACATCCAGTGGCACGACGTCTGTTGCCTGCTCGAGCGCTTCGGTGAGGTCCACGAGACCCACCGCGGCAACTGGGCGGTCACCGTAGACGGCGAGACGGTCACGTTTGGTCCCACCCGCGATCGCGATCTCTCCGAGGAGCAGGTCGTGCGCGTACGACACTTCCTGAAGTCGCACAACGTCACGCCAGCGGAGTTGCGCGTGGCCTGATCCCGTTACCGTAGGAGCGTGTCCCGCCCGTTCGTGCTGCTGCCGCCGTCGCAGGCGAAGCGGCCGGGCGGGCGGGTGGCGCGCGTGGGCGACACCTTCGGCGCTGAGCTCGAGGCGACGCGCGAGTTGGTGCGTGACGCGTTGGCCGGTGTGGTGGCGAGGGCGAGCGCGTCGGAGGGGCAACGGGTCTTCGCGGCGCGCGGTGCCACCCTCGAACGGGCCTGGGGTACGGCGCGAGACCTCGTGGCGGGGCGCGCGCTGGTCCGTCCCGCCCACGAGCGCTACTGCGGCGTGGTGTGGACGTACCTCGAACCCGCTTCGCTCACCGCCGCCCAGCGCCGACGCCTGCTCGTGCCGTCGGGCCTGTACGGCGTGACCAGCGCGCAGGATCCGGTGGCGGAGTATCGCCTGGGCATGAGCGTCGACCTCGCACCGCTCGGGCGTCTGGACGCCGTGTGGCGCGATCCGCTCAGCGCCGCCGTGGCCGACGTGGCGCGCGGGGCCACCGTGGTGAACCTCCTGCCGCGCGAGCACGCCCGCGCACTCGACGTCACGACGCTGGCGGGCGTGGTGCGCGTGGTCGACGTCGTCTTCGTCGCGCGGGGCGGGGCGCGCGCCGCGGGCCACGCGGCCAAGGCGGTCAAGGGCGCCCTGGCCCGACGACTGCTCGAGGGTGGTGTGGCGGCACTCGACGGCTTCGCGTGGCACGGGTGGCGGGTGGATCGCGCTCGCCGCGTCGAGGGCGGACGGGTCGAGACGGTGACGGTACTCGCTCCGGCGTGACGCGCAGACGCTACCGGTGGCGCGCGCAGCGCGATCGCCCTAGGTTGGCCCAACAGCGTGTGTCCTGAGTGGACTCACCGGTTCGCCTTGACCAACTGGACCAGGTGGCTCAGCGGTGCTTGCTCACCGTCCGACTTCCCAGACGATTCTTCGTCTGAGTGCTCGGTTCCGACCCAGGGCCCTCATCACGTTGCCGTGATGGTTGTGCGGGTGACGATCGGCTCTTCCCGCGTGCTTCGCGGTGCAGATCCCGAGGGGGATCAGGCCGTCGAGAGAAGCAGAGCGTGCGTTGGTTCCAACAGTGTCACCGCGGATGGTCCCGTGGGCTGCCAGCGGGCCAAATTGATCGCCGCGTTGAGGTCGCGGTCAATCACTAGTCCGCAGACCCCACACGAGTAGGTCCGCGTCGAC
>JAJZYE010000166.1 GCA_021806055.1 Actinomycetes bacterium
GCGTCGCGACTCGGCCGCGAGCAGTAGCGCCTCACCCGTGACCAGAACCACCTGAACGTGCGCGCGACGACGCGCCACCGTCCACCACCGTTCGACCGTCGGCCAGGGACCCGCGTACCACGTCACCGCTCGACTCGTGCGCGCCGACCACACCACCGTGTCCGGCGCGGCGCTCAACAGTCCCCGCGACTCGACGCGCACCGGCGCGCCGGTCGCGTCGCGCACGCCCACTCCCACCGGGTGGGCCAGGGTGATCACCGGTGCCGGCGCCCGGAGACGTCCCGGCCAGGGAGCGTCGTCACACGTCACCGTTGCCGGCGCACCCCAGGGGACCAGTCCAGCACGATCCTGAGGGGTGCGTCCCCCGCGCAGTGTCGCCACCATGACCCCACCCGCGCCGAGGCGGTGACGCACCCGCTGCACCGCGGCGGCGGCCCGCTCGTCACCCGCGCCGCGCGAACCGAAGAAGCCGCGCTGCTCGTCACCCACGGCCACCTCACCGCGTAGCTCACGCACGCGCGCGGCGAGGCGCCCGTCACGCTGGCTCGGCAGCTCGGCGACCTCCCCCCGCGCCACCTGGTGCAGGACCAGTGCGCCACGGTCGAAGCGCTCCGCCACCCGCGCGCGCGCCAGGTCGGCGAAGTCCCCCACCGTGTGCACACCCAGCCGATGACCGGTCGTCGCGAGATCTCGACGGCCTAGCGCGTCAAGGGGCAACGATCGGCGAAAGCCTTCCGTGGCGCCCGGGGCGAGAATCACCCCCCGGCGAGCAGCCTGCTCGGCGCAGAAGAGACCGTCGGCGACCCCGAGCACAACCTCGCGACCCGTCACGTCGCGCACCAGTGTGCGCGCGGCGTCGAGCACTGCCGTCTCACCACCGAGGAACCGGCTCGGAGCCCGTATCGGCAGGATGAACCAGCCCCAGCGCACCGGCTCGGTGAAAGGGCAGAACACGCTCAGCGCATCGAGGAGATCCAGGTACTCCCGTGACGTCGCACCGTCGGGGGTCTCGTGGGCGAGGGCCTCGACCCACAGGGCGAGGAACCGCTCCATCTACGACGCCGCCGCTCGTCCCCGGTGATCCGGCAACATCACAACCTGCTCACCCACGCGCGACGCCTCGCCGCGTCCGGCGACGCGCACCGTGAGGTACCGCGCGTCGAGCTGCGCTGACGTCCGCCAACTCGTCGCGGTCACCGTGAAGGAGAGGTCCGCGGGCAGCGGCCACGGCGCGTTCGACTCACCGAGGACGATGAGCACGACACCGCGCTCGCGCGCACGATCCATCACACGTCGTGCCAGAGGGCGGGACGCGCGCGCGGGCGGACGCACAACGAGCAAGTCCACGCCGTCGAGCAGGTCCGCCGTGGACTCGGCCCACGCGCCGCGCGGCCGTGGCACGAAGAGTACGCGCCGCAGATCCACCCCGAGGTCGCTCATCGCCACGACACCCGGGTCGTCGACCCCCACCACCGCGACCCAGTGACCCGCCGCACTCGCCGCGCCCAACAGGCTGAGCGCGAGGCTGAGCCCCCCCGAGCCGGCCGGAGCCTGCACGATCACGGTCGAGCCCCGGCGCAAACCTCCGCCGGGAACCATCGTGCACCAGGGATCGGCGAGGGGGAGTCGACGGGTCGTGGCGAGGGCGACCGGACGCAGCATCGCCGCCATGTCGGTGGGGAGCGGAGGACGAGGCGGTGAAAAAGCGAACATATGTTCGTAAGAGTAGCCACACTCCGTCTCGCGCGCCAACGGCCAGAATGGGCCCATGTGTGGTCGTGTCGCTCTCTTCACCCCTCCCGCCCGTCTCGCGCGATTCCTCGACGCCGCACTCGCCGCGGGCCTGGACCCCGACGGCCACCCGCACTGGAACATCGGGCCCCGCCAGCAGCTCGTCGCCACCGTGCGCCGCGACGAGCATCGTGTCCTCGACCACTACTGGTGGGGTCTCATCCCCGGGTGGGCCAAGGACCCGTCCATCGCCAACCGACTCTTCAACGCCCGCGCCGAGACAGTCGCCGAGAAGCCCTCCTTCCGCAGCGCCTTCACCCGGCGCCCGTGTGTGATCCCGGTCGACGGCTTCTACGAGTGGGACCACCGCACGAAGGGGGTGGCACAACCCCACTACTTCCGCCGCGCTGACGGGAACCCCCTACTCCTGGCCGGTCTCTGGGAGCACTGGCACGACCCCGCCGGGGCCCCGACGGACCCGCCCGTCGCGACCTGCACCGTCATCACGACGACGCCGAGCGACGACGTAGACGGCCTGCACGACCGGATGCCCGTCGTCCTCGAACTCGACGACGTAACCCCCTGGCTCGACGCCGTGCGCCGCGAGCCCGCCGAGCGTCTCCGCCTCCTAGACCCCTCTCCCGCGGGAACCCTCGTCCACTACCCCGTGCACCGCGACGTGGGCTCACTACGCCACGACGGCCCGCAGTTGATCGAGCCGAGCGAGCCGACCACCCTTCTGTGATCTAATCGGGCCCAGACGGCCGAAAACCCCGAGTGACCAGTGAGCCGAAACTCGCCAGCCCCTCGGGGTTTCCGAGGCACATCACCCGTCGGCCCGTGTCGGACAGGCCGCCGCGCGATGGCGGGTACTCCACGTCCTTCGTCGTGCGAACAGCGGACCGAACTCCGCTGCCCGGTGGGGGCTCCATCCCTCTTGCGAGGTCCCTCGCCCCTCCGTCGGCGTCCCCTTTCGGTTTCGCCGATCGTCGACCGGTACTACGTGGACTACGAGTGACACTGTGCCAGGGCGTCGCGGTCGGCGCCACCAAAAATCTCACTCCCACAGACTTTTACCCATGTTCGGACCATTTATCCACCGGATTCTCGCTCGTTGAGGAAGTTTTGCACCAAATAGTCGCACGTTATCCACAGATCACACGTCTGTTCATCTCCCCCTCCACCGACGTCACGGTGCCACGCGACAGCATGCACCGCATCCGCGCACAGTGAGCCCCAATACCGTTTACTTAAGCCGAGAGAACCTGCGCGGCGAGCGATCCAGCGGCGGTCCCGGATGGCGGTGCTCGGGGCGTGTCACGCGTAGCTCGACATCGTTCATTTGACGACTCGGGCGTTGGTGCGGTGATGTCGTGAGCCGAGTAGTTCGAAGGGCGGTTCCGAGGTCGCCTGTTGATGTGCGTCGTCAAGCACCTGAGGCGAAAAACCAGGTGGGACACCGTTGTGCGACACGCTACCTGGAGGGTTCGACCGCCGAGTCGAGGCGCGAAACGATAACGCTCGCCACCGCGGCGATGGTGGCGATGCCGACACCAGCGGCGAGGCGGTTCTCGAGACCGGCCAGGTACGCCTGAGCGGCCGACTCGCACGCGGCGAGACCACGTAGCGCGGCGGAGACCACGTAGCGCGGCAACATTGACGTTGATGCCAGCACCGAGCAGCACCTGGATGGCCGAGATGCCTTCTTCGGTGCCCGGCACCTTCACCATCACGTTGAACCGGTCGACAGTTCCCCAGAGCCACGTGGCCCAGCGACGGTGGTGGCGGTGTCTGGGCGAGTTCGGGGGAGACCTCCATGCTCACGTACCCGTCGCCGCCATCGCTCTCGTCGTACACGGGTCGGAAAATGTTGGCCGCCGCGCGGATATCAGCGATGGCGAGGGACTCGTAGACGGACTTGGCATCGGTCGGGCCCGAGCAGCGCAGTTCGGCGATCGCGACGTCGTAGTCACTCGAGCCGGCGATGGCCGCGTCGAAGATCGACGGGTTGGAGGTCATACCCCGCAGGCCCTCCTTCGTCACCATGTGCTCGAGGTCACCGGAGGTGAGAAGCGATCGGCGGATGCCGTCGTACCAGATGCTCTGGCCGAGAGCAAGAGGCTGTTAGATAGGGATCGTCATAGG
>JAJZYE010000167.1 GCA_021806055.1 Actinomycetes bacterium
CGCGCGATCATGTGGTCGCCCGTGTGCGACCCTCCGCGGCGCCCGAGGGTCCGCACGGTCTGTGAGAACGCGCGAAACAGCGCCCGACGCTGGTCCTCGGTCAGGCGGCTCGTGGGCGTACGCGGGTCGACGCCAGCGCGGAAGAGCATCTCGTCGGCCAGGAGGTTGCCCACCCCCGCCACCCGTGACTGATCGAGGAGACGCGCCTTGATCGCGGGGCCGTCGCCACGGGTCACCGCCAGCACCCGATCGAACTGGGCGCGCGTCAGGGTCAGGGCGTCCGCGCCCAGCTCGTCCAGATCCGGATCGATCTCCACGCGCGCGAGTCGTCGCGGGTCGTGCACGACGAGGCGTCGGCCATCGTCAAGCACCAGGCCGCCGCGCACCCACTCCTCGCGGTACTGGTGGGGACCGTAGAAGAGCCCCTCGAGCCCCGCGTCGCCGTCGAGCAGGAGCACCCCGGTCATCCCGAATCGCACGCCCAGCGGGACCGTATCGGTCGCGAGCACGAGCAGCTTGCCGCGGCGCGACGCGCCGGTGATGTGCCGCCCGGCGACCGCCGTGGCCCACGCCCCGGGCGACACGAGCTTACGCGCGAGGTAGGCGTCCGCCCACCCGCGAGCCACGCGTGCGCCCACCACCCGCTCGGCCAGACGCCGATAGGACTCGATCTCCAGCACTTCGGGCACGTCGCAGCGTAGCGCCGGTTCGCGCGCTAGCCCGTAAGGTGATCGGGTGGCTCTGGACAAACCGCACTGGCGAGAGCTGTTCTCCGAGGTCGTCACGTCGGGCCTGTGCACCGGCTGTGCCGCCTGCGTCGTCGCCTGCCCCCACGACGTCCTCGACTACGACAGTGACGGCGGGGTCTACCGACCGTGGCACGTGGACGCCGAGGGTGGGCGCGAGGACTGCACGCACGGCGAGCGCGGCTGCACGATGTGCACCAGGGCGTGTCCACGCTTTCGCAACTGGGAGAGCGAGATCGACGTCCACCGCTTCGCGCGCGAGCGCACGGACGAGGAGGTCTGGGGCGTCGGCGACGTCGTCCTGGCGCGCGCCCTGGACCCCGAGGTGGCCGGCGCCGGCCAAGACGGCGGACTCGTGTCGGCGCTCCTGATCTACGCCCTCGAGCACGAGCTCGTCGACGCCGCCCTCGTCAGCGGCGTCGACGGCGACACGTGGCGCGCCGTGCCCCGCGTGGCGCGCACCCGCGCCGCGGTGCTGGCGAGCGCCGGATCTCGCTACACCTACAGCGCCAACCTGCTCGCCTACCACGACGCGGTCGAGGGTGGCGCGGAACGCCTCGCCCTGGTCGGCATGGGGTGCATGGCCTCGGCCCCCGGCGCCATGCAGGTGCGCAAAGCGGGCAAAGTAGCGCGCCGCCTCGGACTCACCATCGGACTCCTGTGCTCCAAGACCTTCGACGACACGATCTTCGAGGACCTCTTCGAGGCGCGCTACGGGCTGGCGCGCGCCGAGATCGTCAAGATGAACATCAAGGGCGTGATCCAGCTGTGGACCCGCGACGGCTCCTACCACGAGGTGCCCCTGAAGGAGGCCCAGCCCTTCACTCGCGAGGGCTGCAAGATGTGCCCCGACTTCGCGGCGCAGCACGCCGACATCGCCACCGGTGGCATCGGCGCCTTCGGCGACTGGACGCTCGCCATCGTGCGCACCGACCAGGGACGCGAGATTCTCGATGCGCTGGTGCGCGAGGGCGTCGTCGAGACGCGCCCCGCCGACGACGACCCCGCCGCCGTGGCCCTTTTGCACAAGCTCGCCAGCGTGTCACGGCGCCGGTGGCCCGCCGACGCCACTCCCGGACCCCGGCGCCTGCCCCTCGCGAGGGCGTAGTGGCGACCCGGCCCACCACCTTCTACCTGGTTCGCCACGGCACCACGGCCACCACCGGCCAGGTGCTCCCCGGACGCGCCGCGGACCTGCACCTGGCCGAGCGAGGCCGGGAACAGGCCGAGGCCGTGGCCCAGCGCCTGGCCGACGTGCGCCCCCGCCCGCGCGCCCTATACGTCTCGCCCCTCGAGCGCGCACGCGAGACCGCCCAGCCCATCGCACGCGCCCTGGGCCTGCGCACGCGGGTCGAGCGCGGCCTGCACGAGTGTGACTTCGGCACGTGGACCGGTCAACGCCTGGCGACCCTGCGCACGCGCGCGGCGTGGCGTCAGGTACAGGACGCCCCCAGCACCTTCCGCTTTCCCGACGGCGAGTCCTTCGCCGAGCTCCAGGCCCGCGTCTGGGCCACGCTCGAGCGCCTGGCCGCCCGCCACCGCGGCGAGGCGGTCGCGCTGGTCAGCCACGCTGACCCCATCAAGGCGGCCGTGACCTACGCCCAGGGCGTTCCCCTCGACCTCTTCCAGCGCACGGTCATCTCCCCGTGCTCGGTCAGCGCCGTGGTGTTGAGCACACGAGGGCCGATCGTCCTGTGCGTGAACAGCACCGGCTCACTACGAGAACTGGGCCCGTCGTGAACTACGTCTTCTCCCATCCCGATCGCATCATGGTGGGGGCGCGCGGCGCGGTCGGCCAGCGTCTCTTCCTGCTCCAGGTGCGCGAGGGTCGCCGCCTCGTCATCGTCAAGTGCGAGAAGCAGCAGCTCGCCGCGCTGGCCGAATGGCTCGGCACCGTCCTGGCCACCATGAGTCGTCCCGGCCACCTGCCCGACGAGCTCGCCCTCGAGCCCAACTACGAGCCCGACTTCGCCGCGGGTGACATCGCCGTCGCGATCGATGAGGACACCGAGGTGATCGAGGTGACCATCGACTCCGTCGACGAGAGCGACGTCCTGGAGCTCACGCTGACCCGCGAGTGGGCCGGCGGGCTGGCGATCGCGATCACGCGTCTCGTGGAAGCCGGTCGTCCGCCGTGTCCCCTGTGCGGGGGGCCCCTGGATCCGCGGGGTCACGACTGCCCGCGCACCAACGGGCACCGCGCACCCCTGCGCTAGTCGATGGATCGAGCGCACCAGCTCCGACTGCTGAGCCAGGGAGAGATCGTCGTACGCGGGCGGGTCGTGGACTCGTCCAACCAGGCGCTGCTGGTCGCCGTGCGCCTCGAGGGCGCCGAGGCGCTCGCCTGCTACAAGGCCGAGGCCGGCGAGCGGCCGCTGTGGGACTTCCCCGGGGGGCTGTGGCGCCGGGAAGTGGCCGCCTACGAGCTCGATCAACTCCTCGGCGTCGATCTCGTGCCGCCCACCGTCGCGCGTGACGACGCCCCCTTCGGACCAGGATCGCTGCAGTGGTGGATCGAGGGGGCAACTGACGACCACTACTTCACGCTGCGCGATCGCGAGGACTTCGACGCGCCGGCACGCGCGCTCGCCGTGCTCGACGTGGTCGCCAACAACGCCGATCGCAAGGCCGGCCACGTCCTCTTCGACGGGCAGCGCTACTGGGCCATCGACCACGGGCTCTGCTTTCACCGCGACGACAAACTGCGCACCGTGCTCTGGGAGTTCGCGGGCGAGCCCGTGGCCCGCGACCTCCTCGCCCGGGTCGCCCGGGTCGCCGACGGGCACACCGGCGCCCTGGCGCGCTGGCTGAGCCCCGACGAGCTCGCCCTGACCCAATGGCGAAGTGGGGCGCTCGTCGAGGCGGGCGTCTACCCGTCACCCGACGAGAATGGTGAGTGGCCCCCCTACCCGTGGCCGTTGATCTAGCTGCCGGCCGTCCCGCGCAGCACGCGCCCGACGCGGGCGCGACGCGAGCGGGCCGGCGCGGCCACCGCGACGTCGGCGGCGTCGCCCGCGTCGTGATCTGGTACCCCGGACGGTAGCAGCCCCGCACTGACCAGCGCTCCCGCGGCGAAGAAGCCGG
>JAJZYE010000168.1 GCA_021806055.1 Actinomycetes bacterium
CCCCGACGACAGCTCGCTGATCGCCTGGGACTGGGCGGCGTCGGTCTGGTTCAACACGTTGAGCGCGTTGAGAGCCGCCAGGTTGGTGTCCACCACAAGAGAAGACATCCGTATTCCTCCTTGTCGTCGAATGGCAGCGAGCCCGCACTTCCCTGTGCGAACGACGCCGTCTCCATCTGGCCCACTAGCGGGCTGAGAGGTCTATCGGCATGACCCACGACGACCTTGAGGGCACGACCCCCTCTGCCGATGGACGAGGTGTGCGCAGCGTGAACCTCACCGCGGCGGTGCTCGCCGGCCCCGACCGCCGACGCGCCAGGTCGCTCGTCCAACAGCTCGGGCCGTCACTCCTGCCCGGGGACAACGTGGTCGTCCTCTGCGCCGGCAAGGACCCGCGCACAGCGAGGGCGTGGCGCGTCGCCGGGCGCGCGGGGCTCGTGCGCCCTTCGAGGCTCCCCGCCGTGCACGGGGTGGTGGTGGTGCTCGACGAGCGTGCCGAGCCTTCCGGCCCGTGGCTCGACGCGCTCGTCGCCACGCTCGAGGATCCCACCGTAGGGGGATGCGCGCCGCGGACCAACATCGCAGAGGGAGACGAGCTGCTGGTCGGGGTGCCCTACCGCCCGAAGGAGCGAGCGGTGCGCCACGCCTTCGTCTCCGCCCTCGCGGCACGCCTGGGCGGCGAGGCGATCGACGCGAAGGTCGTCTCCGGTCCCTGCATCGCCGTACACCGCGAGCTCCTCGGTGCTGCAGGCGGGCTCAGGGCGCTCGACCGCCCCTACCCTGTCGCCGCGCTCGGTGCCGCGGTCGCGCGCTCTGGACAGCGGATCGTCGTCGCAGCCGGCTCCTACCTCCACAACGGCGGCGGCGCTCCCCCTCGGCCCGGCCCGAGGCCCGCAGGCGCGCGTCCGTTGATCTCTGCGTGCCTCATCGTGAAGGACGAGCACGACAACCTCGGCCGATGCCTCTCCTCCCTCGAGCACTTCTGCGACGAAATGGTCGTCTACGACACCGGGTCCACCGACGACACGAGAGAGATCGCCCGGGCTTCAGGAGGGCTGGTGGTCGAGGGCGACTGGGACGGTGACTTCGCCCGCGCGCGCAACGCCGCGCTCGACCACTGCAGCGGCGAGTGGGTGCTGTGGATCGACGCCGACGAAGCCCTCGTCACCGACGGTCCTGCCCAGCGCGCGGCGCTCGCCGCGGCGGACGCGAACGTCGAGGCATTCGTCGTCATGATCGACAACGTGCGCGCGGCCCACGCCTCGACGACGTTCGCGCACCCGGCGTGCCGCCTCTTTCGGCGCGCCTGTGGTCGGTGGACCGGCAAGCTCCACGAGCAGGTCGTCGCGCGCGCCGGCACGCCGAAGCTCGAGATGGCATCGGCCGACGGGATCCGCCTCACCCACTGGGGCTACCTCACGGCGGACTTCGAGAGCCGAGGCAAGGCCCGACGCAACCTGACCAGCTCGTTCTCCGACCTGACCGCAAGCTCAGGGCTCGCATGGCCGTCGAGGCTCGTGAACCTCGCCCGGTCCTACAACGTTCGCGGTCGCCACGAGGAGGCCGTCGACCTCGCGCGCGCAGCCATCGCTGCAGGGACGACCCCGGCGGTCCAGCGGCTGGCGCTGCGCACGATCATCGGCGCCCTGATCGCCCTCGACCGCGGCGAGGACGCGCTCGCCGCAGCGAACGAGCTCCGGGCCATCTCCAAGGTGCCGCTCTTGGCCGACCTCGAGAGCGCCAGGGCGCTGGTCACCCTGGGGCGCGACGAAGACGCGCTCGAGGCGCTCTCCCGGGTACGTGCAGGCGTCGACGACGACGGGTTCGAGTACGACACACACGACGTGGCCGTCCCGAAGGCGACGGCGCTCTCCCGGCTCGGCCGGCACAGCGAGGCCGCGGACGTCCTGCTCCGAACCATCACCGAGCACGGCGGGCTGGACGTGCACGTGGGCACGCTCGTGCAGTGCCTAGAGGATGCGGGGCGTCCGCTGGGTGAGATCGCGCGTGCGGTCCCCGAGGATCGGGCGGTGGCATTCCTCGGGCAGCTGCCCCAGCTCGACGCGGAGGTCGCCGACCGGGTGCTCGAACTTTGGTACGAGCTGGCGCCCTCGACGGCCGTGCTCGCGACGGCGGCCAACGTCGCTGCCAGCCTTCCCCTGGACCGCAGAGTGGTGTGGTCCGACCGTCTGCACGCTGCAGGCCTCGCGCACGCCTGCCCGCTCGTCACGATGTCCGGAACGCCGGTCCAGGCCGTGATCGCGGCAGCACTGGACGCCCATCGCTACGGGGACCCCCGGGGACGCATGGCCCTGGCGGCGGTCACCCAATTCCTGAGCGGCAGCGAACGCAGTGACGCCCGCCGTGCGCTCGTGCAGCGCGCGCCTTCGGTCGTCGAGCTCTTCGACGCCGTCTCGTCACGCACTCCTGCCGCGGCGCGTCCGACACGCACGACCGAGCCGAGGTGCTCGGTCGAGACACCCTGGAGGAGCAACGGAAGCGGGGGGGACCGGAGGACGGTGCTCGTCGTCGCGTCGACGGTCTCGATCCGCACGATGGCGCTCGCGGCCACGCTGCGGCGCTGGAACCACGCCGTGACCCTGGTGCAGCCTGCGGCGCGGGGGGCGAGGCGGCTGCTGGGCTCGCGCGGCGTCGATGTGACCGACTTCGGGAACGAAGGCTGCGAGGCCCAGGTCGCTCACCAGTACGCAGCCCGCCGGTTCGACACGGTGGTCGTCACACGCCGAGGCCCGCTCACCGCGCTACCCCAGCTCCTACCCGCTGCCCAGATCGTCGTCGACCTCGACGACGCTGCCATGCCGCCACATTCCGTCGACCTCGTCCTCGCTGCGGCTCCCGGCCCAGGCCGCGTCGCCTGCCAGGCGTCGGCCCCGCAGATGTTCACCCCACCGGGCGCCTTCCCGCTCTCGATGCGCGACGGGCTGTGCGTGGTCGGAGACTTCGAGTCGGCCACGCCGGAGGAGCTGGCGCACCTCGAGGGCACGGTGCTTCCCGCGCTCTCCCGCCAGCTCGGCAAGACCCCGGTGGCGGTCCTTGGGGACGGCGGCGTAGCTCGGATGCTGCCGGGCGCGCTGGACCTCGGGGTGCTCGCAGACCCGCTCCCGTGGCTGTGCGTGGCGCGCGCCGTGCTCGTCGGATGCCGATCGGGCGCGGAGCACTGGCTTGCCGCCGCCCAGATGTGCGGCACGCCGGCACTCGCAGTGCCCGGCGCCGACCTGGAGCCGCTCGCGCAGGCGGTGGCGGCCCTCTGCGACCGGCGGATGGATGAGCTCTGGACGCGCTTCGCCCCGCAGGCGCCGACCGAGACCTCGCCGGCCCTGCCCGACCCGCTCGTCGACCTGCCGTCGCCTCGGGAACGGCGAATGGCGCGCCCGTGGGGCGCGCCAGGCGTCCACCTCTTCGAGTCGCGCGGGCGTGCGGTGGCGGACGTGCGCTGGGGCTACGGCGCGCTGCCCACCGAGTGGCTGGGGCCGATCCGTGACCTGGTCGACGAGGTCCGGGTGCCGACCGTCTGGGCGCTCGCACACGCCCGCTCGAGCGGGGTCGCCGCCGAGAAGGCACGCGTGGTGGGCGTGGAGGTGGACGCCGAGGTGTGCAGTCCCGAGGGCCCGCGACGCGCGCTTGGCACCCGGAAGCCCACGAAGCTCCTCTACCTGGGCGACTTCTCCACGCGCAGCGGGATCGACGCGCTCTTGGAGTCGTTCTTCGTCGAATTCGACGAGCACGACAGCGTCTGCCTGGTCGTGGCCGCCACGGCGGGCGCGTCGCGCTCCCCGATGCTCTCGGAG
>JAJZYE010000169.1 GCA_021806055.1 Actinomycetes bacterium
CCCCCGGACGAGACGTCGACCAGATCGACGCCGAGCTCGCGCAACTCGCTCGCCAGGGCGACGGTCTGGTCGAGATCCCAGCCACCCTCCACCCAGTCGGTAGCCGAGAGTCGGACGAAGAGCGCGGCGGCGTCGTCGATAGCGCGCACCGCCTCGACGACTCGACGAAGCAGTCGCGTACGGTTCGCGAATGATCCGCCGTAGGCGTCGTCGCGCCGGTTGGAGAGGGGCGAGAGGAACTGGTGCAGGAGGTAGCCGTGCGCGGCGTGGATCTCCAGCACATCAAAACCGGCTCGTCGCGCGCGATGGGCGGCATCAACGAATTGCTCGACCACGTGATCAATCTCGTCGACGCGCAGGGCTCGTGGGAGCGGGTAGCCGTCGAAGGCGATCTCACTCGGGGCGACCGCCGTCCAGCCTCCCTCGGAGGCGAGCGCGATGGGGTGGTCGCCCCACGGGGCCATCGTCGAGGCCTTACGTCCGGCGTGGGCCAGCTGCACGCCAATGTGCGTGCGCTGCGCGTGCGCGAAGGCGGTGACGCGGCTCCAGGCCTCGACCTGCTCGTCGTTCCACAGACCGGGGCACCGCACCGATATACGCGCCTCGGGGGCGACCGCCGTGGCCTCCGCCATCACCAGCCCGAACCCACCGGTCGCGAGCGACCCAAGATGGGCGAGGTGCCAGTCGCCGATCACACCGTCGGTGGCGGAGTACTGGCACATGGCGCTCACCCACGCCCGGTTGGTCACGGTAAGACCCCGCACTCGCCAGGGGCTGAAGAGTAGAGACACGTCACGTCCTTCCACGATCGGGGCCACCCTAGCGGGACGAGGGGCCACGATCGTCGCGCGCGAGTCGGCGGGTTCGGTAGCGTGGGGCCATCTGCGAGATTGAGATGAGGAGTGAGAGTGCGCATTGCGACCTTCGACCAACGAGCCGTGATTGTCACCGACGAGGGTCTGATCGACGTCGCCGACGCGTCCGCGGGTCGCTTCTCGTCCTCGACTGACGACCTGGTCGGGCGACTGGACGAGCTGGGGGAGTGGTTCGCGGCCAGTGGTGTCGAACCCACGTGGGACCTGGACCCCGACGTCGTCGCGCGCGATCCGCGACTCGGCCCGGTGGTGTCGCGGCCCAGCCAGATCTTTGGCATCGGCCTCAACTACCGGCGTCACGCGATCGAGATGGGAATGACGCCTCCGACGACGCCGCTGGTCTTCACGAAGTTTGCGTCATCGCTGGCGGGGGCTACCGCGTCGGTGACGCTGCCGTCGACGCACACCGACTGGGAGGCGGAGCTGGTCGTGGTGATCGGCGCCCGCGCGCGCCACGTCGCGGCGCGCGACGCACTACGCTACGTCGCCGGTTACTGCGTGGGTCAGGACTTCAGCGACCGCGACCTGCAGATGTCGGGAACCCCTCCCCAGTTCTCGTTGGGCAAGTCGCACGAGAACTTCTCACCGATCGGGCCGTGGCTGACGACGCCCGACGAGTGCGCGAACCCCGACGACCTACGCATCACGTGCGACGTCAACGACGTGCGCTACCAGGACTCCAGCACCGAGGACATGGTCACCAACGTCGCGGGGCTGATCGCGTACCTGAGTTCCGTGTGCGAGATTCGGGCGGGGGATGTGATCTTCACGGGCAGCCCGGCCGGGGTCGGTCAGGGTCACACGCCACCGGTCTTTCTCACGCCGGGCGACGTCGTCACGTCGACGATCCTCGGCCTCGGGTCACTGCGCAACGTCACGTCCAACGCCACTCGTTGAGCACGAGTGGATTCCCCTGGTCGGGCTGGGGAGATTCGAACTCCCGATCTCTCGGCCCCCAGCCGAGCGCTCTAGACCAAACTAAGCCACAGCCCGAGAGGCCAATGATAGCCGCCGACACTATGCACTTTGGCGGTGGGACCCGTGCGGCTGATCGGGGTGGGTGAGCCAGGCGCGCGCCTCGCAAAGAAAGGCGATCGTCTCACCGGTGGCCCTGGCGCGCAGCGCCTCGAGGATTCGCTCGTCGAGCGCCTCAATCAACGACTCTACTGACATGGTCTCTCCTATGGTCGTCGGTCGCGGGGACTCGCGGCAACCACCGCCGCGTCGGTGGTTGCGATGGTCGGATCCAGCGTAGGTCGCCAAGCCTACGGGCGTATTCGTTATAGTGAGTGCGGGTCAGCGTTGCCCCAACGGTGAGCCCATGACCCAAGAGCCCTCTCTCTACGACCCTTCGTTCGAACACGACGCCTGCGGCGTCGGGATGATCGCCGACCTGACGGGCACCGCGAGCTTCGCCACGATCGACGACGCACTGACGATCCTGGAGAACCTCGAGCACCGCGGCGCGACCGGGGCCGACGTCGACTCGGGGGACGGGGCGGGGATCCTCTTGCAGATGCCTGACGCGTTCGTGCGCGCGACGTTCACGATCGAGGTGCCCGAGCCGGGTGCCTACGGTATCGCCCAGTGGATGGCCCCGACCGTCACCGGGGAATTGCACGACGCGCTCGACGCCGTGTTCGCACGCGTGGGTCTACGGACCCTGGGCTGGCGCTCGGTGCCCGTCGACTCGAGCGTTCTGGGGCCGACGTCGCGCTCCAGTGAGCCACGCTTCGTCCAACAGCTGATCACCTCGACCTCTGGTGAGCGCGGCGACGACCTCGAGCGAGCGCTGTTCTGCGCACGCAAGATCGCCGAACACGAGCTCGACGTGTACGCGGCCTCGTGCTCGTCCCAGGTGCTGATCTACAAGGGAATGCTGTCCTCGCCACAGCTGCGCCGCTACTTCGCGGACCTGCGCGACCCCCGCCTCGCGTCGGCCATTGCAGTCGTGCACAGCCGGTTCTCGACGAACACCCTGCCTCGCTGGTCACTGGCGCAGCCGTTCCGCTTCATCGCCCACAACGGGGAGATCAACACCATCCGGGGGAACCGGAACTGGATGACCGCGCGCGAGTCCACCCTTCGCGCCGCCCTCCCGGTGCCGGTGTCGGACCTCGCGCCGATCGTCACCGACGGACTGAGTGACTCCGCCAGTTTCGACGAGGTCGTCGAGCTGCTCGTGCACGGCGGGCGTTCGCTGGCGCACGCGGTGCTGATGATGATCCCCGAGGCGTGGGAGCGCTCGACGTCGATGGACCCCGCTCGACGTGCATTCTACCGCTACCACGCCGCGTTGATGGAGCCGTGGGACGGACCTGCATCGGTGACCTTCTGCGACGGTCACGTCGTGGGCGCCGTGCTCGACCGCAACGGGCTGCGGCCCGCGCGCTACTGGGTGACCAAAGACCGGCGCGTGATCCTCGCCAGCGAGGTCGGGGTCCTTCCGATCGACCCGGCCCTCATCGAACGCAAGGGCCGCCTTCAGCCGGGTCGCGTGTTCCTGGTGGACGTCGACCGTGGCTGCATCGTCGACGACGACGAGTTGAAGGCGCAGCTGGCCCACGCCGCACCCTACGAACGCTGGTTGACCGACGAGCAGATCTCCCTCGATGACGTCCCCCCGCGTCCGATGCTCACGCCGAGCCACGCCTCGGTGACCCAGCGCCAACGGAACTTCGGCTACTCCGAGGAGGATCTGCGGCTCATCCTGACACCGATGGCGCTCGTCGGCGAGGAGCCCGTGGGCTCGATGGGCAACGACGCGGCCCTCGCGGTGCTGTCGCGCCAGCCCCGCTCGCTGTTCGACTACTTCTCCCAGCTCTTCGCCCAGGTCACGAACCCACCCCTCGACGCCATCCGCGAGGAGTTGGTGACCTCGACGCGCGTGGCGCTGGGG
>JAJZYE010000170.1 GCA_021806055.1 Actinomycetes bacterium
ACCAGCAAGGCCAAGACGCGTAGCCGTCGGGCCAGCAACTGGCGTCTCGTCCGCCCGTCGCGCAGCCTGTGCCCCCAGTGCTCGAGCGCCAAGCTGCCTCACGTGGTCTGCCCGAACTGCGGGTGGTACAAGGGCCGCGTCGCCGTCGAGGTCGACTGAGTTGTCCCTTCCCATCGCCCTGGATGCGATGGGTGGTGACTTCGCTCCCGCAGAGATCGTCGCGGGCGCGCGCCGCGCCGTGGACGAGTGGGGCCTCGAGGTTCTCCTCGTGGGCGTGCCCGAGCGCCTCGGCGACCCGGGAGGGCTCGAGGTGGTCGCCTGCTCCGAGGTGATCGAGATGGGCGACGATCCCGCCGCCAGCGTGCGGCGCAAGAAGGACTCCTCCCTGGTGCGAGCGGCGGAGCTGGTGCGTGACGGTCGCGCCAGCGCGATGGTGTCGGCGGGGAACACCGGCGCCACGATGGCGTCGGCCCTGCTACGCATGGGGCGCTTGCCGGGAGTCGTGCGGCCGTGCATCGCTACGCCGCTGCCTAATCCCGGCACGACGCCCACCCTCCTGGTGGACGCCGGGGCGAACGCCGAGTGCACCGCGGAGATGCTCGGCCAGTTCGCGCAGATGGCGGCGGCGGTGGTGCGCACGCACTACGGGGTGGACCGGCCCCGCGTCGGGCTGCTGTCGATCGGCGAGGAGCCGTCCAAGGGCACGCCACTGGTCAAGGAGGCGCATCACCTGCTGAGCTCCCTGGAGGGCTTCGAGTTCGCCGGCAACGTCGAGGGGCGTGACCTGATCCCGTCGCCGGTGGACGTGGTGGTGACCGATGGCTTCACCGGGAACGTGGCGTTGAAGACGCTCGAGGGAGCCCTCAACTTCGTGTTCTCGACGGTGCTGGCGGCCATCGACACCGACGAGAGCACCCGCGCGGCGGGTCGGGTGCTGCTCGCACCGCTCGGGCCCACGGTTGCGCGGTTGACGCCGGAGAACCAGGGCGGCGCCATGCTCCTGGGTCTCAAGGGGATCTGCGTGATCAGCCACGGCTCGTCGAACGCGACGGCGATCATGAACGCGCTGCGCGTGGCCGCCGAAATGGACCGCGAGGGGGTCGTCACGACCCTACGCGATACAATACGACCTGATCAGAAGGAATAATGATGGAAGGGTACCCGCGTTCTCGGTAGTCTGGCGTCGTGCGACGTACGGACAAGGGGAGGCCATGAGCGACGCGACGAACGTGCCCCTCTCGCGGGACGGCCTGACGGCGCTGGTGCGCGAGCAGCTCGCCGTCATCCTGGAGAGGCCCGTCGAGGAGATCGGCGAGGACGTCTCCTTCGGCGAGCTCGGGGCGGATTCGCTGGCCCTGATCGAACTGGTCGAGGCCCTGGAGGAGCGCCTCGCGACCCAGGTCGAGGGCTTTCACATCGACGACGCGGACCTGGAGGGACTGTCGAGCGTGCGCGCGGCGGTGGACTACCTGGTCGCCAGGCTACGGGTGGGCTGACGGGACCGGTGTCGAGTGCCCTCGTCACTTGACCCGTTGGCTGATCAATTGGGGCTGGCCGCCGACAGTGCGCTGCTGAGCGTGGCGGTGACGCACTCGAGTTACGCCGCCGAGCACGATTGCCCGTCGAACGAGCGCCTGGAGTTCCTCGGCGACGCCGTGGTGGACCTGGCGATCGCTGACCTGATCGTGCGCGAGTATCCCTCGCTGGATGAGGGCTCGGGCTCGCTGGTGCGCTCGCGCGTGGTCAACGAGGCGGCGCTGGCCCGGGCCGCGACCCACCTGGGCCTCTCGAACTTCGTGCGCGTCGGGCGTGGCGAGGTGAAGTCGCGGGGCCTCGAGCGCGCGTCCCTGCTGGCCGACAGCTTCGAGGCCGTGGTCGCGGCGCTCTACCTGGAACGGGGCTACGAGAGCGCGCGCGACTTCGTCCAGGCGGCCCTCGCCGACGACGTGCGCGAGGCCGCGCGCCGTCCCGACGACGTTGATCCCAAGACCCAGCTGCGTCAGTGGGCCGAGGCCACGGGGCGCGGGACGCCGCAGTACGTCACGACCGCCTCGGGACCAGCTCACGACACCCGCTTCGAGGCCGCAGTACTGCTCGAGGGTCGGGTGTACGGGCGAGGGCGCGGGCGCTCGAAGAAGAGTTCCGAACTGCAGGCCGCGCGGGCGGCGTGGGAGGCGCGCGAAAATGCCTGAGCTACCCGAGGTGGACACCCTGCGCGTGTCGCTGGCTCGCGACATGCCGGGTCGGCGGATCAAGGCCGCCGCGGTCACCAACGGCCGCGTCGTGCGCCGCCATAAGAGTGCCAAGGACTTTCGCGCACTCGTCGAGGGACGGACGATCAAGAGCGTCGAACGCTTGGGCAAGTACCTGGTGTTCGGTCTGGACAACGCGAGCCACCTGGTCGTGCATCTGGGAATGTCGGGCCAGTTACGCCGCGCCAAGGGTCCTCGCGAGCCCAAGCCCACCCACACGCACGTGGTCTTCACGCTGTCGCCGGCCGGCGAGCTGCGCTTCGTCGATCCGCGCACCTTCGGCGAGCTCTTCGTTTCGACGCCGCCGGAGGCGGGTGAGGAGCCCCCCCTGTCGTCCTTCGCGCGTCTCTCGATCGGTGGTGACGGTCTCGATCTGCGACGACGGGTGCCCGAGCTGGCGCACCTGGGCCTCGACCCGTTCATGGACCAGATTGGGTGGGATCGCTTCGCGGTCATCACGCGCAGCCGATCGACCGCGCTCAAGGTGTTCCTGACCGATCAAGACATCGTGGCGGGAATTGGGAACATCTACGGTGACGAGATCCTCTACCACGCGGGGCTGCGACCCGCGCGACCGGCGGACTCGCTGTCGAGCGTGGAGATCCGCCGGCTGCACCGTTCCATCCCCGAGATCCTGAGTGACGCCATCAAGTACGGCGGATCGACCCTGCCCGACGAGCAGTTCGTGGACCCCGACGGCAAGCCGGGCACCTACCAGGAGCACCACCAGGTGTACAACCGCGAGGGGCTGCCCTGCTACCAGTGCCGCACGCCGATCGAGCGGATCACGTTGCGCCAGCGCGGTTCGTACTTCTGCCCCAAGTGCCAGAGCTAGGCACCGACACCCCGCGGAAGGTTGCTAGCGTCTACCCGTGTTTCTCAAGCGACTGACGATGAAGGGCTTCAAGTCCTTCGCCGACACCACAGTCCTGGAGTTCGAGCCCGGGGTCACCGCCGTGGTCGGTCCCAACGGGTCGGGAAAGTCCAACGTCGTCGACGCGGTCACCTGGGTGCTCGGCGCCCAGAGTACGCGCGCCCTGCGAAGCGCGAAGATGGACGACGTCATCTTCATGGGCACCGCCACGCGTCCGGCCCTCGGGCGCGCCGAGGTTGCCCTAACCCTGGACAACTCGTCGGGGCGCCTGGCGATCGACGGGGCCGAGGTGACGATCTCGCGCACCCTCTTTCGTAACGGGGACTCCGAGTACGCGATCAACGGCACGACCTGCCGGCTGCTGGACGTGCAGGACCTGTTGAGTGACTCCGGCGTGGGCCGCCAGCAGCACATGATCATCGGCCAGGGGCAGTTGGACGCCATTCTCAACTCCAGCCCCGAGAGCCGTCGCGCCGTGATTGAGGAAGCCGCGGGTGTGCTCAAGCACCGCCGGCGCAAGGAGCGCAGCGAGCGTCGCCTCGCCCAGACGCAGGAGAACCTCGAGCGCCTCGGCGACCTGGTGCGCGAGGTCCGCCGCCAGATGCGGCCCCTCGAGCGGCAGGCTCAGTCGGCGCGCGCC
>JAJZYE010000171.1 GCA_021806055.1 Actinomycetes bacterium
TACCCCGGCTGGTTCGCGGGCATGCCGGCCTACACCTACTACTTCGTGCTGCCCGACTACCTCGCCGTGCTGGGCAGCTACGTGATCAGTTTCGCCGTCGCCTTCAAGTTGGCGACGGTCCTGGGCTCGGTGCTCATGCCGGTGGGCGCCTACCTGATGGGTCGGCTCTTTCGCGCGCCGCGCCCGGTGCCGGCGGCACTGGCGGTGGCGACGCTCCCGTTCCTCTTCGACGCGTCCTTCACCATCGACGGCGGCAACCTCTTCTCGACGATGGCGGGGGAGTATCCTTTCGCGCTCTCGCTCGCCGTCGCGCTGGTGGCGATCGGCCTGTTCGCGCGTGGGGTGCGCACCGGACGGGGGTACTGGTGGGCGGCGATCGCGCTCAGTGTCACGCTGGCGGCGCACGTCCTGCCGTGGCTGTTCGTGATCGGCGCGGTCGGGGTGCTGGTCGTGCTCGAACTCGCGGGGTTCGCCTCACGCGGTGACGACGAGCGCGCGAGCGCCCCCGGAGATCGCGCGCGCCCGCTGCGTTTCGCGGTGGGGGCGGGCCTGTTGTCGGCGGGCTTGTCCGCCTGGTGGCTCCTGCCCTTCGCGACCACGCAGTCGCTCACGAACTCGATGGGGTACGTCAACGGCAACGTGAGTTCCCTGCACGCGATCTTCACGACGCTGGGCTGGTTCAACGCGACCGGCGGGGTCGGCGGTGACCGCTGGGTGATCGCCCTGGCCGCGGTGGCGATCGTCGTGGCGTTCGTCGTGCGCGACCGCCTGGGCGTCTTCCTCGCGGTGGTGACGGTGCTCTCGTTCGTGGCCTACGTGGCGGACCCCCAGAGCGTGATCTGGAACGAGCGACTGGTGCCGTTCTGGTTCATCTCGATCCACCTGAGCGCGGGCTGGCTGGTGGGCTACGCGGCCCTGCGCTGGAGTTGCCGCGCGCCGCAGACGGCGCCCTGGCAACGCCAGATCGTGGACCGCGATCGGCTGGGTGACCTGACGACGCCGGCCGCGGCGGTCTCGATCGAGCCGGCGTCGGGCGAGCCGTCCGAGGTGACAAACGAGACGACCACCGAGACGACCACCGAGACGACCTACGAGGTCTGGGTTCGCCCGATCACGGCCAGCGACACCTCGGGGGTCACGGCTCGCCGCGTGCTGATCGCCACGGTGGCCGTGGCGCTGGCCGGGCTCTTGTCGACGGTGCCGGGTCTGGTGGGCCCGGTCGCGTCGGCGCTGGGCCTGTCCACCAGCGGCAATCAGGTGTCGGGGTGGGCCCAGTGGAACTACTCCGGCTACCAGGGCAAGGCGGCCTGGCCGGAGTATCACGATCTGATCACCACGATGGCGCGCGTGGCCCATCGAGATGGGTGCGGGCGAGCGATGTGGGAGTACAGCCCGAACGAGAACCGCTTTGGCACGCCCGAGGCCCTCATGCTCTTGCCGTACTGGACGAACAACTGCGTCGACTCGATGGAGGGCCTGTTCTTCGAGTCGTCGCCGACGACCCCGTACCACTTTCTCGACCAGGCGGAGCTGAGCAGCGTTCCGAGTGAGGCGCAGGTGGGACTGCCCTACGGGCCGCTCGACGTCACCGAGGGGGTGCAGCACCTGCAGATGCTCGGGGTGCGCTACTACATCGCGTTCTCGCCGCTCGCCGTCGCGGAGGCCAACAGCGACCCCCAGTTGCGCTTCGTGGCCCAGACGCGAGCGTGGCCACCGCCGGGGGTGCGCTGGCGCATCTACCTGGTGCGCCACAGCGCGATGGTCACGCCTCTTCGATCGTTGCCGAACGTGGTGGCCCACATCGGCGGCCGCACGACCTGGCTCGCGGCCAACGTGACGTGGTGGATGCACCCTCGAGACTGGTCGGTTCTGATCGCGGGGAGTGGACCGGCGTCGTGGCCGCGCGTGGCGAGCGTGGCCGACCTCCACCCAACGTCGCCGCTGCCCGCGGTGAGGGTGACCCACGTCGTGGTGCGAACCCAGTCGATCTCCTTTCACGTGTCGCGGGTCGGGGTCCCGGTGCTCGTGAAGATCTCCTACTACCCGCGCTGGCACGCCACCGGCGCGACCGGGCCCTTTCGCGCCAGCCCGAACGTGATGGTCGTCGTGCCGACCTCGCGCGAGGTGTCCCTGACCTACGGCTCGACGCCGGCCCTGACCGCCGGGAACGTGGTCAGCGACGTCACCACGCTGGCGGCACTCGTCACGCTGGGCCTGTGGTGGACTCGTCGGCGCCGCGCTCGCCGCCGACGGTCTCGCCGCGCTGTAAGGTGAGCCCCCGTGGACACCGGTGCCGTCTTCAAGGCGTACGACGTTCGAGGCACCTACCCCGATCAGTTGAACGAGGAGTTGGCGCGGGCCCTGGGCTCGGCGTTCGCCACCTTCATCGGCCGCCCGTCGCTCGTGATGGCGCGCGACATGCGCGAGTCGGGCGTCGCCCTCAGCCGAGCCTTCGCCGAGGGGGCCCGCTCGCGAGGCGTGAGGGTGACGGACCTGGGACTGGCCTCCACTGATCTGCTGTACTTCGCGTCGGGGTACCTCGACGAGCCCGGTGTGATGTTCACCGCGTCACACAATCCGGCTCGCTACAACGGGGTGAAGTTCTGCGGCGCCGGGGCCAGCCCCGTGGGGTCGACCTCGGGACTCGACGAGATCGAGCGGCTCACGCGGGGCTACCTGGTCGACCCGGCTCGCGGACCGCTCGCCGCGCTGGTCGCGCGTGACCTCACCGCGCAGTGGGTTGCTCACGTGCACTCCTTCATCGACCGGTCATCGCTGCGACCGCTGCGGGTGGTGGCCGACGCCGCGAACGCGATGGGTGGTCTCGTCGCGCCGGCGGTGTTCGCGGACCTGCCCTTCGAGCTGGAGATCCTCTACGGGGATCTGGACGGCTCGTTCCCCCACCACCCGGCGGATCCACTCAACCCGGCGAACCTGGTGGACCTGCAGCGTCGGGTTCTGGCGACGGGCGCCGATATCGGACTCGCGTTCGACGGTGACGCTGATCGGGTGTTCCTGATCGACGAGCGGGCACGGCCGGTGAGTGGTTCGACGACGACGGCACTCGTGGCCTCGGTGATGCTCGGGCGCCACCCGGGGGCCAGCGTTCTCTACAACCTGATCTGCTCGCGGGCGGTGCCCGAGGTCATCGCCGAGTGCGGGGGCGTCGGGGTGCGCACGCGCGTCGGCCATAGCTTCATCAAGCAGGTGATGGCCGAGACCGGCGCGATCTTCGGCGGGGAGCATTCGGGCCACTACTACTACCGTGACAACTACCGAGCGGACTCCGGCATCATCACGGCCCTCATCGTGCTCGAGGCACTGGCCCGCGCCGAGCAACCGTTGTCGACCCTCGTGGCGCCCTTCGAGCGCTACGCGAGCTCGGGCGAGGTGAACGTGGCGGTGCCCGATGCGCTCGCGGCGGCGGCCCGCCTGGGTGCGTACTGGGGCGCGCGATCGGCGACGCTGGAGGAGGTCGACGGTCTGAGCGTGACGACCGAGGACGTCTGGTTCAACGTCCGGCCCTCGAACACCGAGCCGCTGGTGCGCGTCAACGTCGAGGCACGTGACGCCGCACGCTGCGCGGCGACCCTGCGCGAGGTCGTGGCGGTATTGGATCCGACGAGTGAGGTGGTGCGATGACCTTGGACAACTTCCTCGTGGGCCTGCTGGTCGACCCCGTCGACCACGGCGAGCTCCTCTACGTCGAGGACCGCGACGTGCTCTACAACCCCCGCCGGCGGGTCGCCGCCGCGAGCGCATCGG
>JAJZYE010000172.1 GCA_021806055.1 Actinomycetes bacterium
CATCACCAACAGACGATCCGCCACCGGATCGATGATCTTGCCCACGTTAGAGACCTGGGACAGGCGGCGCGCCAAATAGCCGTCGACCCAGTCCGTAGCGCCCAGGACGGCCAGCAGCCAGGCCGCGAGCGCACGGTGCGGCGTCGCGATCACCAGCCACACGAAGACGGGCAACAGGGCCAGACGTGCGGCGGTGACGGCGTTGGCCCACGTCCACCACCCGCCATCGGCGGCCCCGTCATGCGAGGACGCGCTCGATGCAGGGGATGGACTAGGCGATGGTGACGGACTCATCCAAGAAGACGTCCTGGATCGCGTGGACCAGCGCCGCACCGTCGTCGATGGGACGCTGGAAGGCCTTGCGACCCACGATCAGTCCCTGACCGCCCGCACGCTTGTTGATGACGGCCGTGCGCACGGCCGCCGCCAGGTCACCCGCCCCCTTGGCCTCGCCACCCGAATTGATCAACCCGATTCGTCCCGCGTAGCAGTTCACCACCTGCCAGCGCGTGAGATCGATCGGGTTGGCGGTGGTGAGCTCGCTGTACACCCTCGGGTCGGTCTTGCCAAACCCCAGGGCCGGGTATCCCCCGTTGTTCTCGGGCTGCTTCTGCTTGATGATGTCCGCCTCGATGGTCACGCCAAGGTAGTTCGCCTGACCGGTGAGGTCGGCACTCACGTGGTAGTCCACCTCCGCGGTCTTGAACGCCGGATTGCGCAGGTAGGTCCACAAGACCGTGAACATTCCCAGCTCGTGCGCCTCGGCGAAGGCCGCCGAGATCTCGCGCAACTGACGACCCGACTCCGGCGACCCGAAATAGATGGTCGCGCCGATTCCCGCCGCCCCGAGGTCCCACGCCTGACGCACCGACGCGAACGGAATCTGGTCGTAGGTGTTCGGGTAGTTCAGCAGGTCGTTGTGATTGATCTTGACGATGAACGGGATGCGGTGCACGTAGCGCCGCGAGACGGCTCCCAACGTCCCGAGCGTCGTGGCCACCGCGCTGCAGTCGGCCGCGAGGGCCAGGTCACACAGTCGGGCCGGGTCGAAGTACTCGGGGTTCGGCGCGAAACTCGCGGCGGCCGAGTGCTCAATCCCCTGATCCACCGGGAGGATGGACAAGTAGCCGGTGCCGCCCAGTCGGCCGTGGGAGTACAGCTGGCCGAGCGAGCGCAGCACCGCCGGGGAGCGATCGCTCGCCTGGAAGACGCGCTCAAGAAAGTCGGAGCCCGGCAGTACGAGGAGGTCCTTGGGAAAGGCGGTGGCGTGGTGGTCGAGCAGTGTCGACGCCTCGTCACCTAGCAGCGCGGCAATATCCATGAGCGCATCCTACAAGGCGCGCCACGCCCCCCTGAGCCCGCGAGTTAGCGGCTGGTCAGTTTGGTGACGAACTTGCGCACGGCCCGCTCACTGCGTGCGCCGACGAAGGAGTCAACCACCTTCCCATCCTTAAAGGCGAAGACCGACGGGATCGAGCGCACGCCGAAGGCCCGTGCCGTGTGGGGATTCTTGTCGACGTCCAGTGCACCCAGTTCCACCGATCCTCCGGTCTCGCCCACCACCTTCTCCAGAATCGGTGTCAACACGCGACACGGCCCGCACCAGGCGGCCCACAGGTCGACGATGACCGGCACCGATTCGGAGCGGTCCAGGACTTGCGTTTGAAAGGTCTTGTCTGTCACAACATTCATACGCCCACCCTATTGCGCGTCATCCGTGAACCCGACGGCCGCAGTGCGCTCGCGCGATGATCACTAGTTGCCACCGACGCCGCGCTACGCCAGACTGGCACCGTGGACTTGGCGTACCGCAGGTCACTGCTCAAGCGCTTGCACGCCGTGCACGAACTGTACGAGGACGCCTGCGACACGATGACGCGCGACCAGGTGAATCACGTGGGAGCGCCGACCACGTTGCCCATCGCGTTCTCCCTCGTCCACCAAGTGCTCATCGAGGACGTGAGCCTGCACGCGGTCGGTGGCGCTCCAACGCGCTACGACGACCACTGGCGCTCTCGCCTCGGCCTCGCAATCGACGATGACGGCAAGGCTCGTACCGTCGAGGAGATGATGCACCAGCGAATCGGTGATTACGCGGCGTTTCGCTCTTTCCAACGCGTCGTCTTCACCGCGAGCGAGCAGTACGTCGCGTCACTGGATCCCGTGCTCTTCGACGACGTCCTGGTGTCGCCACCCTACGGTGACGTGCTCGAGCGCACCTTCTCCGCTCGCGTCGGCGGCGTGGACGGCATCACACGCAGTGACGCTCTGGAGTGCTGGATCTATCAACACGCACTGCGTCACCTCGGCGAGATCGAACATGCGCGGTCCCTCGTGGGGCTCGGAGGGTTGACGTCGTAGCGGTACGGACCGGTGCCACCACTACCTGTCCCCACGACCTGTCCCCACGGCACGGGTCCTCCCTCGCCACGATGACGCACCGTGGCGGTCCGACGACGCACGTGACGCGACGCCCTCCGCGCGTGCTCACCGTCCGGCGACCGACCTCCAGGCACTCGTGAACTGTGGTTCCCTTCCCTACCTGGTGCGAGGCTCGTGCGGGCAACCAACGGATCTTGGCTGGCCGTCACGGTGCGTACGTCGTGACCGCGACGCCACGTGGTGCGACTACCCGCACGTGACCCGTTCGCCACCGCCCTCACCTACCTCGAAGCCCACGCGGTGCGACAGAACGGCGCCGGTCAGTCAACCTTCTTCTTCGACACCGGTACCGTGCGTCGCTTACGATTCTTGCGCACGACTCCGGTCCCCAACTCGTCGAGTCGGGCCTTGGCGTCATACGCGTCCGGGTCGGCCAGCACGACGCGGGCGAAGAGCTCGCGAGCGCTGCTCACGTCGCCCGCCCGATCGAAAATGTCCGCGAGCGCGTACCACAGGCGAACGTGGCGGTACGACGGATTACGAAGTTGCTTGGTGGCACCAGCACGAGTCAGCAACGAAATCGCGTCGCTGAAGTGATGCTGATCCGCCAGGCTCCCCGCCATCACGATGCGCCCCTCGGCGAGCACATCCGCCGTCGGCTGATTCTCCTCTAGTTCCGCGAAGGTCTTGGCCACCGCGCGGTGTCGGTGGTTCGCGCGATCGCAATCCATCACCAGGGGCAAGTGCTCGGGGTTCGCCGAGATCGTGAAGTGCGCGAGAAGGTGCACCTTGGCCATATTCCATCGCTCAGCTCGATACGCGGCCAGCCCCGTCAGTTCACGCACCGCAGCGACACCGGGCGTGGCGTCAGCCACGACGCGCCCGAGGCGCAGCGCCTCCTCGTATCGCTTGCGCTCGTACGCCTCCGCCGCCTTCGCCAGCGTCATCACCGTCTTCTCACGCATGTAGGCGGTGCCGATGAATGCCTTGCGAACATCACTGGCCACGTCGCCGGGGAGACTGTAGGCCGGTCTCGAGGTTGGCTTCGCCGGACGAGCCGGCGCCGGTGCCGCAACTTCCTCCATCCACTCGCCCAGGGGATCCGGCGTACGCCCCGCGCTCGCGGTGACGGCCATGGCCTGGCCCGTGCTGGCGATACTCGTCGCACCACGACGAGCAACACCGCCCCATCCCTTACTCTTCGCGTACGACTCCGCTCGGCGCCGCTCATCGACTCGCTCCTCGCCACCCGCCGGTCGACGGGCGTCGCGGGGATAGGGCGCGCGGCCCTCACGGCTCACCGGACGGCCCGGGCGTGACGCAGTGGCGC
>JAJZYE010000173.1 GCA_021806055.1 Actinomycetes bacterium
ATCGTGCGCGACCGCGCGACCAACCTCTCAACTGATCGCCGAAATCGCACGCTCGTAGAGTAGTGACGATGATCGCCACCACACTCGCGTTGGGGTGGCGACTCGCCCTCTACGCCGGCGCCGGCGTCCTGGGCGGCATCGTCAACGGCATCGCGGGGGGCGGCACGTTCATCACATTCCCCGCCCTGCTCGCCTCGGGGATACCCGCACTGCAGGCCAACGTCTCGTCCACCGTGGGCGTCGTGCCGAGTTACTTCGGCGGCATCCGGGGCTTCTGGCACCAGATCGTCACGCACCGCGCCCTCGTGACGCGTCTCTTCGCCCCGTGCCTGCTGGGAACGCTCGTGGGGTGCGTGCTCCTGCTGCGCGGCTCGCCCTCGACCTTCGAGCGCGTGGTCCCCTGGCTCATCGGCGCCGCCACCGTCCTGTTCGCCCTCGCGCCGAGGATCACCACGCGCCTCGAGCACGTGCGTCCCGACCACGCCGCACGTCGCTGGACGCTCTACGTCGGTGTGTTCGCCCTGTCAATCTACGGTGGCTACTTCGGAGCGGGGCTCGGCATCATGCTGCTGGCCATCACGGCCGTGACACTACCGGTGAGCATCGACGAGCTCCAGGGTCTGCGTGCGGTCCTCTCGCTCATCATCAACGTCGTGGCGGCCGTCGTCTTCCTCGTACGGGGACACCTCGCCCTAGACGCGGTGTATCTGCTGCTCGCCGGAACGCTGGTGGGCGGATGGATCGGCACCGTCCTCATCCAGCACCTGCCCGCGTCGTGGGTGCGCGGGCTCGTGATCCTCGCCGGCGCGGCCACCACCGTGCGTCTGCTCGTGCACTGACGAGCGTGCCCGCTGGCGAGTAGTCGACTATTTCACTAAGATTTAGAGGGTGAAGAGGATCCTGACGTTTCCCAACCCGGTCGACGACGCGGCGGCACGCACGGTCGCGGCCGGCGTGGTGCTCATGTGCGCGCTCGCGTGGCTCACCGGCCCGTGGTGGCTCGTGCCACTGACGTACGGCTTCCTCGCCCGTCTCGCGAGTGGCCCCACCTTCTCGCCTCTCGGCCAGTTCGCGACCCGTCTGGCCGCACCCCGACTCGCCCGCTGGCGCAAGCCGGTCCCCGGGCCACCGAAGCGGTTCGCGCAGGGCATTGGTGCCGCGTTCAGCGTCGCGGCGTCACTGGTGTGGTGGACCGGCGGGTGGTCGGTCGCGCGATGGATTCTCGTGCCCCTGATGGCGGCGGCCTCGCTCGAGGCGTTCGCCGGCTTCTGCCTCGGCTGCACGGCCTTCGGGTGGCTGATCCGGTGGCGTCTCGTGCCGGCCACCGTGTGTGCCGAGTGTGGCGACCTCGCGGCGCACTACGCGCGAGTACGCGCGTCCTAGCGACGCGCTCGCTCTCGACAGCCCCCCGCCTCACTCCCTAGGCTGAGGCGATGAACCCCCACGCGCACTCCCTAGGCTGAAGCGATGATCTCGCACGCGCGCCGCTGGCGCTGGACACTGGCCGCGGTAGCCGCACTGTCGCTGAGCATCGTGCCCGTCACGTCGGCCCTGGCCAGCGAACCGCGCATCGTCGTGGCGAGCGGCGCGCCGTTGCCCGCGCGCTCGGTGATCGTTCCCTCCCGCATCGTCACGTCCTTCGACGTCGCGCTGCGCGGTGCCGATCCCGCCGGGCTGCACGCACTGCTCTCGGGCCTCTACGATCCCGCCTCGCCCGACTTCCACCACTTCCTGTCGACCGCCCAGTTCGCGCGGCGCTTCGGTGCGTCACGCGCGACCGTGAGCGCACTGCGCTCGTACTTCGCGCGCTTCGGGCTACACGTGGGTGCGCTGTCGCGTGGCCGGATCATTCTGCACGTGCGCGGCGGTACCACCCAGATCGCTCGGGCCTTCGACGCCCGCGTCGCCACGGTCCGGCGACCCCACGCCACCTTGGCGGCCCAGTTCCTCACGCGCGCCACGCTGCCCGCCAGCGTCGCGCACGACGTGGTGGCCGTGGCCGGACTGTCCTCGATCGCGCCGTCCCACGCCCAGCTGCGCCACGCGCACACGGCGGCCACGGGTCCGGGCGTCTGTCCCGCCGCCGGGTCCGACACCACCACCACACCCAACAGCCTCGGCGGCTACACCCTCCAGCAGCAGGGGACGCTGTACGGGATGGCCAGCGCGTGGGCCAACGGCGTCACTGGCGCGGGCACCACGATCGCCGTCTACGAGCTCGGTCCGTACAACCCGAGTGACGTGAACACGTTCCTCTCGTGCTACGGGCTGCACACCGCGATCACCACCACGCCCGTCGACGGGGGCGCCACGGGCGGCTTCAGCAACGAGGCGACGATGGACGTCGAGGAGGCCGCCGGCCTGGCCCCCGGCGCCACCATCAACGTCTACGCCGGCCCCAACAACGGCACCGGCCCCACGGACATCTACCAGCAGATCGCCGACGCCAACACCGCCGCGATCGTGACCACCTCGTGGGGCACCTGTGAGTCCGACCCCAACGGCGACCCCGCGGCCGAGCAACCGATCTTCGAGCAAATGGCCGCCCAGGGCCAGACCGTGATCGCCGCCGCGGGCGACAACGGGTCGTCCGACTGCGCCGGCATCACCAACAACAACCTCGCGGTGGACGATCCGGCGTCCCAGCCGTTCGTCACCGGTGTGGGGGGACTCAGCGTGACCAGCATCAACCCCCTGGCCCAGACGGTGTGGAACGACGGCCAGGGCAGCGGCGGCGGCGCGGGCGGGGGCGGACAGTCAGTCCTCTGGTCCCGGCCCACGTGGCAGAACGCCCCGGGGATCACCAGCGCGGACACCATGCGCATGGTGCCCGACCTGTCCGTGATGGCCGACCCCGCCACCGGCTTCATCGAGTACTTCAGCGGCTCGCACGGCTGTACGACCAACTGCGCCTCCAGCTGGGGATCGATCGGGGGCACCTCGATCGGCCCGCCGCTCGTCGGCGCGATGGTGGCCCTGGCCACCCAGTCCTGCGGCCAGGGGCGCTTGGGGTTCCTCAACCCCACGTTGTACCAGATGGCCTCCAGCGGATTCATCGACGTCACCGCGGGCAACAACGACCTCTACGGTGCCGGCGGCTACAGCGCCGGGCCGGGCTACGACATGGCCTCCGGTCTGGGCAGCCCCAATCCCGCGACGTTCATGAGCGGACTCTGTCCCCAGCCCTTCACCGCGACGGGCAGCACGTTCACTGTCTCGAACCCGCGACCCCCGACTTCGGGGGTCGCCCAGCTCACGATGTCCCTGCGCAATGCGTCCCAGGCGCCCCTGGCCAACGGGACGCTGGTCATCACCGCCTCGGCGGCGCGCGGCGTCACGACCATCGACGGCGACCCCTCCAGCGTGATCGGAGGCGGACGAGCGACGTACGCCATCACGACCGACGCCCAGGGGTCGGCCACGGTCGCCGTCAGCGCCACCCAGCCCGGCCCCGTCGACGTGACGGTGAGCTACGAGTCGCACGTCATCTACACCACGACGCTCCACGTGCACGCGGCGCCCGCGGCGCGACTGCGGGCGCCGGCCGTCACGATCACCGCACTGGTCGGCGCACTGCGCCTCGCGCTCCGGCCCGCGGTGGGGGCGAACACAGCGCGCGCCTACCAGTACTCGCTGAACGGCGGTCGGACGTGGTCGAGCACGCCCGCGACGACGACCACGCTGACGATCAGAGGGCTCGCACGGGGGC
>JAJZYE010000174.1 GCA_021806055.1 Actinomycetes bacterium
AACGTGCCCGTGACCCTCGCGCCCGCCCCCGCCGGGCGCGTCGCCGTACGTGGCGAGGTGTTCCTGGCCAAGGAGGACTTCGACGCGCTGAACGAGCACCAGCGCGCGCGCGGCGAACGCGAGTTCGCGAATCCGCGCAACGCCGCCGCGGGGAGCCTGCGCCAGAAGGACGCCGTGGTGAGCGCGTCGCGCCCCCTCTCGTTTCTCGCCTATCAACTCGTGGACGTCGGTGATCAGCTGGGCGTCACGTTGTACCACGAGTCGATCGACCAGTTGGCCCGCTGGGGATTCCTGACCGCGAGAGAGTCAACGTTGGAGCAGGGCGTGGACGCCATGCTCGCGCGCACCAGGTGGTTCGAGGAGCACCGTCACGATCTCCTCTACCAGATCGACGGTGCGGTGATCAAGATCGATGACCTGGCCCAGCGTGCGCGACTGGGATCCACCTCGCGCGCACCGCGTTGGGCGATCGCTCGCAAGTTCCCGCCGGAGGAGCGCACCACCCGCCTGATCGCCATCGAGGTCTCCATCGGTCGCACCGGGCGAGCGACGCCCTACGCCGTGCTCCAGCCGGTGGCGATCGCGGGGTCGACCGTCGCTCTGGCCACGCTGCACAACCAGGATCAGGTGGCGGCCAAGGACGTGCGCCCCGGGGACCTGGTCATCGTGCGCAAGGCGGGTGACGTGATCCCCGAGGTCGTCGCCGCCGTGGAGGAGCCGGATCGGCACCGGGCACCACCCTGGGGGTTCCCGACTGCCTGCCCGGTCTGTGGCCAGCCGCTGGTGCGCGGTGCCGGTGAGAGTGACACCTACTGCGCCAATCCCCGCTGTCCCGCACGGGTGCGCGAGCAGCTCATCCACTTCGCCTCGCGCGGGGCCCTGGACATCGAGGGCCTGGGTGAGCAGCGCGTCGGCCAGCTGCTCGACGCTGGTCTCGTGCGTGACGTGGCCGACCTCTTTTCGCTGCGGGCGGAGGATCTGGCCCCTCTGGACGGCTTCGGCGATCTCTCGGCGACCGCTCTCGTGCGCCAGATCGCCGCGGCCAAGGACGCGCCACTCAGCCGACTGCTCGTGGCGCTGGGTATCCGCCACGTGGGGCCGGTGGCCGCGCGCGAGCTGGCGCGCCGGATGCGAACCTACGAGGCGCTGGCGCAGGCGCCGCTGGAGGAGCTCGAGTCCGTGGAGGGCGTCGGACCGGTGATCGCGACGTCGGTCTTCACCTACGTGCGCCTGGACGAGACGGTGGAGCGAATGGCGCGGCTGGCCGCCGTCGGCTGCTCGATGCGCGAACCCGACGCGACGGCGCTGGCCCCGACGTTGGCCGGCCGGCCGGTCGTGGTCACCGGGACGCTGGCGGGCTACACCCGCGACGAGGCCGACGCGGCGGTCGTCGCGCGCGGCGGCACCTCGCCCGGCACCGTCTCGCGGCGCACGTACTGCGTGGTGGTCGGCGATGCGCCGGGTGCCTCGAAGGTGAACCGCGCGCGCGAGCTCGGTGTGCCCCTGGTCGACGGGTCCGACTTCGACGAACTGCTGAGCACGGGACGGTGGACTCGCACCATCGCGTGACGCATAGTCACTAGGGTGAGACGTAGCCATGAGTGCCGCCACGTTCGCACCGGATCACGAGGTCGTCGGTCGCTACCGGATCGCCGAGCTGCTCGGCGTGGGACGCACCGCCGAGGTCTACCGGGCCGAGGATCGGTCCTTGCATCGTACGGTCGTCGTGAAGGTCCTGCTGGCGGGCCTGGCGTCGCACGAGGACGTTCGTCGCGCGTTTCGCGACAATATCGTGCGCGCGGCCACGTTGAGCCATCCCCACCTCGCGCGCGTCTACGACGGCGGGCAGGAGTCGGGATCGATCTTCGTCGTCAGCGAGTACCTGAGTGGTGGCTCGCTGGAGGACGTCCTGGCGGCCGGTCGGCGCTTCAGCCCCGACGACGCCGCGCGCCTTGGTCGCGACATCGCCAGCGCCCTGACGTACCTGCACGCCAACGGGATCGTCCACGGCGCCCTCGCACCGACCAAACTGCTCTTCGACGCCGAAGGTCGCGTGCGGATCACCGACGTCTCCCTCGCGGGGCTGGCGGATCAGTACCGCGGTCGACCCACCCTGGATCAGGTCCGCTACTTCAGCCCCGAGCAGGCCCTCGGTGAGCCCGCGGGGCCGGCGAGCGACGTCTACGCGCTCGCCCTCATCCTCTTCGAGGCGGCGACCGGCACGGTCCCCTTCGACGGGCTGACCACCGAAGCGATGGCGCAGGCCCGCATCGGTGCGCCGCTGCCCGTGCGCGCCGAGTTGGGGACGCTGGACATGCTCCTGGCCCAGGCGGCGATTCCCGACCCGCTGCTGCGCCTGGACGCGGAGCAGTTCGCCGCGCGGCTGAACGCGGTCGTCAAGGAGCCCGCACCGCTCAGCGTGGCGCCCGGCAACCGCGCGACCCCGCTGCTCGCGAACTTCGCACCCCCCGAACCGCGCACGTCGATCGGCTTTCGGCCCCCGTCCCCCGACCAGATCGCGGGAGGCACCGGTCCCGTTCCGCGAGTGACCGCGCGGCCGCTCATCTCGGAGTCGGCGCCGCTCGCGCGCTCGCGCTCGCGCTCGCGTCCCACGCCGCGCGCGGGCCGTCCCCGCCACGCGCAGGACTTCGACGAGGTGCCGCTGCCCGAGGAGCCGCGGCGCCGGCGCGCCGCGTTCCTGGTGGCCGCGGTGGTGCTGGTCGTGCTCGCCCTTGCGGCGGCCGCGGTCTGGAAGTCGGGCCTGCTCAACCGGCCCCAGACGGTGCCGTCGCTGGTCAGTCTCGATTACCAGCAGGCCGCGCAGGTCATCAGGAACGACGGGTTCACGCTGCGCGTCGGCGCGCACGCCTACTCGTCGAGCGTTCGCGCCAACACGATCATGGCGCAGTCGCCCCCGCCCGGCACGCGCGAGAAGTCGGGGCAGGTGATCAGCGTGACGGTGTCCGACGGCCCGCGGATGGTGCCCGTGCCGACGGGACTGCTGGGCGAGAACTGCGCGACCGCCTCGGCGCGCCTGCAGAGCGCGCACCTCACGGGACAGTGTCCCTCGTCGGACGCGGTGGCGAGTGCCTCGGTCCCGGTTGGCGGCGTCGTGCGCTTTCGCGTCGGTTCGCGGGTGAACCCGACCAGCGCGCCGGTACGGTCGATCGTCACCCTCGAACTCAGCTCGGGCCCGCCGGTGACGTCGACCACGACGCCGCCCGCGACGCCGCCCACGACGCCGCCCACGACGACCACGACGCCGCCGCCCACCACGACCACGACCGTGGCGGGGGAGGGGCCGCGACCAGTGCCGAACGTGGTTGGCATGGATCAGGCGCAGGTCTTCGCGGCCATGCGCAAGGCGCAGCTGTACTTCACGACCCGCGGACCCCACGCCGGCACGTCGCAGTGGACGACGGCCGTGTCCACCCAACCCGCGCCCGGGACGTCGGTTCCCTGGCACTCGACCATCATCGTGAACGTGCGGTGATCCTCGCGCGAGCGCCGCGCTCACCCCTCGGCGGGGTCACCACCTGATCGTACGGTCACGGAGCACTCCACGCCGCTGGTGCGGTGATCAGCGCGCCCGAGGGCGCGTGATCGCGGCCGGTAGTGTGGCCCCTATGACCACAGCACTGATGGCGGGCGCCGAGCCGTACTCGGCGAGCGGGGGACCGGGTGGTGTCCTGGTCCTGCACGGGTT
>JAJZYE010000175.1 GCA_021806055.1 Actinomycetes bacterium
GTTCTTGTAGACACGGTGCCCGAACCCCTCGAGCAGGGCCTCGCCGCGCTTCACCGTCTCGATGTACGCCGGCACGTTGTCAATGTGGCCAATCTTTCGCAGCATCTTCAACACGGCCTCATTGGCCCCACCGTGGCGCGGCCCGTAGAGGGCGGCGGTGGCGGCGGCCGTGGCGACGTAGGGGTCACCGTGCGAGGACGCCACGACGCGCATGGCCGTCGTGCCGCAGTTCTGCTCGTGGTCGGCGTGCAAGATGAACAGCACTTCGAGCGCGCGCGACAGGATCGGGTCGGGCTCGTAGTGGGGCTCGGCCACCTTCCACATCATCGAGAGGAAGTTCTGCGTGTAACTCAGCTGGTTATCCGGGTAGACGAAGGGCATCCCCACCGAGAACCGGTGGGCCGCCGCGGCCAGCGTCGGCATCTTGGCGATGAGCCGCACGATCTGCCGGTGCAGGTTCTCGGCGTCACTGATGTTCTTGGAGTCCTTGTAGTACGTCGACAGGGCCGCGATCGCCGACACCAGCATGCCCATCGGGTGGGCGTCGTAGTTGAAGCCCTCGAGGAAGCGCTTGCGCACGTTCTCGTGGATGAAGGTGTGGTAGGTCACCTCGCGCTCCCACACCGCGGCCTGCTCCGCGGTCGGCAACTCGCCGTGCAGCAGCAGGTACGCCACCTCCAGGTAGGTCGACTTCTCGGCCAACTGCTCGATCGGGTAGCCCCGGTAGCGCAGCACGCCGGCCTCGCCGTCCAAAAAGGTGATGGATGACTCCGCCGCGGCCGTGGACATGAATCCGGGGTCGTAGAACCAGATGCCCGGGACGACCTTGGAGAACTCCTTGGCGGCGATGCCGCCGTGCTCTATAGGAATTTCCTTCGTCTCACCGGTGCGGTTATCGGTAACGGTAATTGACTGCGTCACGATTCCTCGCTTCGTTGTGGGGGGGTACGGCCATCGTAGACCAATCCCCGACGAGCCCTACCGCCGTCACCCCGCCGCCGTCACCCCCGACGGGGCGACCACCACCGCGTAGGTGCGCGTCGCCGTGCCGCCCCCGTCGGCGGCGCTCACCCGCACGGTCAGCGTCGCGTGCTCCCCATCGTGCACGTGCAACGGCGACGGCACCCACGCGTACGAGCCCAGGGGACCGAGGGTCAACCGCGTCGCTTCTCGCTGCGCCGGCGCCGCGCCCGCGGCGATCGAGATCGACACGACGCAGGGCTGGTCGACGTAGGCCTCGTTACGCGCCACGACCCCGAGGCGCAGATCGACCGTCGGCGGCAGCAGGAGCCGGCCGACCGACGAGGGCAACGGCGCCGGGACGACCTGCAACGCGGCCACGCTCACCGCGCGGCGCAGCGTGAGGGTCGGCGACGCCGCCAGCGCGGCCAGGGTCGTGGAGAGGTCCACCCGCGCACTCGACGTGTCGAGGGCGTCGAGCGTCACGGTCCCCGGCTCGTGGATCAACGACCAGCGTGCCACGCTCCACTCACGCGCGGCCGCGCGTAGCGACCCCTGCGCCGCGCTCGCGGTGCCCGGCACCGAGGGAGGCCACGGGAGGGTCAGGGCGCGCGCCACGGCTGCGAACAACGTGGAGTAACCGCTCACGACCGTCTCCGTGACCTGGGCGATCGTGCGATTCACGTCGTGGGCCAGAATCGGGCGACGCAGGAGCTGTGCCTCCGTGGACCAGAGGGGCAGCTGATCGGCGAGCTGGGTCAGGCGAGCGGCGAACACCGGGCGACTGAGCGACCCCCCGTGGGTCACCAGGTAGACGAAGTGGGCGTCCAGCAGGTTCTCTTGGCCCACGAGGTTGTTCGCCAGCTGGGCGAAGCTCCGGTTCTCGCTGCGTCGCGGGCCGATGGCCTGGTGGGCGGACCTACTCACGTCATCGGCGAAGCCGAGGACGGCGACCGTGACCACCACGGCCACGACGAGCAGGACGGAGTAGCGGCGCCGTCGGGCGCGAGAGCGGGCCACGGACAGAGAACTTACTCGGGGGGACTCGCGGCCTCACGCGCGCCGTCGACGTCCTCGACCAGCTCGCCCGCGTCGTCCAACTCCTCGAGGTCCAAGATGTCGGACGCGTCGCCGTCCGCGGCGCCCGACAACGCCGTCCCCGGCGCCACCCCCCACTTCAGCTCGTTCAGCGAGTCCGTGCCCTCGTGGAGTTCCGCCAGTTCGGGCAGCGACTTGGTCCCCGGCTTGGCCCGCAGGCGACGCAGGCCCCGCGCGGCGGGGAGGAGACGCGACTCGACCGACCGCACCGCCTTGTTGTACTGCGCGACGCTGTCGTCCAGCGAGCGCCCGAGTCTGGCGATCGGCTCGGCCACCAGGCGGATCCGGTCCACGAGCGACTCGGCGAGGGTCAGGATCTCTTCCGCGTTACGCGCCGCCTCGTGTTGGCTGACGACCATGACCACCGACCACAGGAGTGAGAGGAGGTTGGTCGGGCCCGTGATGAGCACGCGCCCCTTGGCCGCACTGTCGTAGAGCGATGCGTCCGCCTCGAGGGCGGCGGTGATGGCGACGTCACTGGGCACAAAGCAGACGACGAACTCCGGCGCGGGCTGAATGGCGTTCCAGTACGCCTTGTCCGCGAGCGTCTTGACGTGGCTGCGCAGTGCTCGCGCGTGCTCGGCGTAGAGACTCCGGCGCTCATCAGGGTCGTGGCTGGCCAGCGCCGCCTCGAAGTGGTCGAAGGGGAACTTCGCGTCCACCGCGATGCTGGAGCCACGGGGCAGGCGCACCACGCAATCGGGGCGCACCTGTCGTCCCTGGTCGCCCGTGCCGGTCACCTGGAGGTCGTAGTCGATGCCGCGGCGCAGACCCGACGCCTCGAGGACGTTGGCCAGCTGCACCTCACCCCAGTGCCCCCGGTGGTCGGAGCGGCCGAGGAGCTGATTGAGCCGACGAGTCTCTTCCTGCGTGCGCTGCTGAGCGGCCAGTAGCTCGCTGGCGCGGTGGTGCACGTCGCTCAACGCGGTGCGGTGCTCCTGGTCGAACTGCGAGAGACTCGTCTTGTACTGGTCGAGCAGCGCCTCGAGCGGCTTGAGGGTGAGGTCCAGTTTGGCGTCGCGCTCGCGAACCACGCGCTCCTGGGTCTGGGAGAACTGCTCCACGGTCTGGGCCAGCACCCGATTCGACACGTTCTCGAACGTCGCCTCCAGACTGGCGACGGCGGCCTCGTGCGCGCGCCGCTCGCCGTCGATCGTCTCGCGCGCCTGGTCCAGCTGGGTGCGACACACCGCCAACTCGGTCATCACCCGCGCGGCGTCCGTGCGGGCGGTCGTCGTGGCTCGCGACGCGATCAGCCACGACGCCAGCGCGCCCAGCACCAGCGCGACGACGCCCACCACGACCGTCACCATGTCGTCCGTCCCACTGTGCTGCCCACGTCTCTCTCCGCTCCTCTCCCCGGCCCCCACCCTACGTAGTGCCCGTCACATCGCACTAACCTTCGCCCATGGTGCGTCGTTGGAACCTCGCGGGGAGGCCGTCGTCGACGCCCGTTCACGTCGCTCATTCGACCATCCTGCCCGAGTTGCGCCCACTCACGATCCGAGCGTGTGCCCTGGTCGGCGAGGCTGTCGTGGAGGCAACGCACGCGCTACTGGCCGGCGACCGCGAACTAGCCAAGCACGTCGTGGACAACGACGTCGTCATCGACGAGCTCATCAACGACATCGTGGCGCGAGCC
>JAJZYE010000176.1 GCA_021806055.1 Actinomycetes bacterium
GGTCGGCTCGTGGCCGTAGCGCTGCCAGAACGGCCCTACGGTGGCCATCACCTCGACGAAGCGGTGGGCGTGCTCGGTCAGCGCCAGTTCGGTAACGCCGTGCGCGGCCGCCTCCTCGCAGTACTGGGCCACCTGATCCAACTGGTACCAGACGGACGACTCCTCATGGGGCCAGAGGTGGAGGTGGTAGTCGAGCACGCCGACGCTACGCCGTGCCGAACCCGACGACGCGCTCGTTGCCCGACGTGAACTCGACGTAGGCCACCCGCGAGGCGGGCACGCCCACGCGGCGGCCCTTGCGATCGGTCAGCCAGAGAACCTGGTCAGCGGCCAGAGCGGCCTCGACCTCCTTCATCAGGGCGTCACGATCCGTGCCCTCCGCCAGCTCGACCTCCAACTCCCTCATGGACTGAACGATACCGATCCGAATCTCCATCACCACTCCTCACGCCGCGGGCGACTACGGCCATGTTACGGCGTTGGTGCACACTGTCGGGCGTGAGGACGATGAGTGGCGATCAGCCCACCGGGCGTACCCGGCGGCGCGGCGAGAGGGAGTCCCTCGGTGGCGTCGACGAACCCGTCGGTCACCCGTCGTGACCCGAGCGCACTGCCTGGCCCGTGGGCCGGGCACAGTATCCGCCTGCGGGCACCGCGAGGTTTACGACACGGCCCGGGCCGGGCCGCGCCACACTGGAGGGGGTCCACCCTGCGATGTCGGGGGGACCGAAGGAGAGAGGACGCTGTGACCATCGATCGGCGAGGAGAGTGGACCGCCACCATGCGGGGCAATCCCACGGACAGCGGCGTGGTATTTGCGCATCGCGACGCTCCCCCTCCGCCAGTCGAGGCGACGCTCGCCAGGAGGGAACGACGCGAAGACCTCGAAGAGCGCGAACTCGCGGAGGGGGCCACGCGCTCTCGCGGAGCAGGGAATCGTGCGATCGTCGAGCCACCCGATCCGATGCGCACGTGCTTCGAGCGCGACCGTGACCGGATACTGCACTCCACCGCGTTTCGCCGCCTCGCCGGCAAGACCCAGGTCTTCGTCTTCCCCGCAGATCACCAGCGAACGCGACTGACCCACGCCCTCGAAGTCACCCAGGTCGCCACGGCCGTGGCCCGCGCCACGAATCTCAACGTGGCACTCACCGAAGCGATAGCCCTCGGTCACGACTGCGGGCACGGCCCTGGGGGGCACGCCTCGGAAGAGGCGTTCGACCTGTTCATTCCCGGTGGCTATCACCACGCGGTGTGGGGAGCCGACGTCGTTCTTCAATCCCTCAACCTGTGCCAGGAGACTCTGGACGGCATCCGCAACCATTCGTGGTCCCGGCCGACGCCGGCGACACCAGAGGGAGTCGTCGTGAGCTGGGCCGACCGATGCGCGTACAGCGCCCACGACCTGGAGGACGCCATCAGTGCCGGCATCGTCAGTCCAGACGACCTGCCCACGTCGGTGGCCCGCGTCCTTGGCGTGACCCGCTCGTCCCAACTCCGCTCACTGATCGGTGCCGTGGTGACCAACATCAGCACGACGGGACTCATCGGCATGGATTCCGCTCATGGGGACGCGCTCGCCGAGCTCCGCGCCTTCAACTATCAACGTATCTACAACCGCCCCGAGTCACTTCACCAGGGCGAAGCGGTCGTCGCCGTCTTGAAGGCATTGGTGGAGAGATTCAACGAGTCGCCCCACCTGGTGCCCGACTACGACTCGACGCACAGCGACACGCTCACCGCGTCGGTCACCTACGTCGCCGGAATGACTGATCGATTCGCCTTCGACACGGCGGTTCGGCTTCTTGACTGGCCGGTTGACCGTCTGCCACAAGGGATCGTGGGTGATGTGTCACGCCCGTGAGATCCATCGCCAGTAAGTGGGAGAGGTGAACTTCAAAGTCCGCTACTCGTCGCTACCGTCGCGGTGGCGGACCTAGCCGGAGTGACGAATCGCGTCGCGTTGGACACCGCGACGCGCCTCCTGGCCCACTGGCGAACGAACCTCGCCGCACCATCGAGACGGCGCCGACCCCGTGATCACGCACATTCATCGCTCCGCGCGCCTCCATGCCCGAGCCGCAGTGAGGAGCGACGGTGAAGGACCTGCACACTGCGGTCCCGGACGCGGACGACGACACCGTCGCCGGAGGGCGAGCCGGTGGTCAGACTCGTCGAGCGGCCGCGGCAAACGCCTCTCCTACGATCGCGACCGCCGCGTGCACCTGCTCGCGCGTGGTGGAGCGACCCAGTGAGAGGCGAACGGCGCCGAGCGCGACGTCGGGACTGACCCCCATGGCCAGAAGCGTCGCCGCCGGCGTGTCGACACCCGAGTGACACGCCGATCCCGTGGACGCGAGAACCCCCTCGGCTCGTTCGAGAACTTCCCTTCCGAGCACCCCGGGGAACGACAGGGACAGCGTGTTGGGCAGGCAGCGCCGCGCCGGCGTGTGGCGCACCAGGCCCGGGATCCGCGCCACCAGTCCGGCCCAAAGTTGCTCACGCAGGTCAGCGATGAGCTCCCCGTCGTGCGCGACGCGCGACTGCGCGAGTTGGGCGGCGACGCCCAGAGCGACGATGCTCGCCACGTTCTCCGTTCCCGGGCGAAGGCCCCGTTCTTGGCCGCCCCCGAGAGTGAGTGGTTCGATCGGCGTGCCGGATCGTATGTACAGTGCGCCCACCCCCTTCGGGGCGTAGAGCTTGTGCCCGGCGATCGACAGCAGGTCGACTCCTAGGCGATCGACGTTGACGTCAATCTTGCCGACGGCCTGCGCGGCGTCGGTATGACTCAGTGCCCCGCGCACGCGAGCGACCGGGGCCACGTCACTCACCGGCATCAGTGCTCCGGTCTCGTTCTGCGCCAGCATGATCGTGACGAGCGCAACGTCCTCCCCGATGCTCTGCGCCGCTCCCTGGGGGTCGACGACACCCTCTCGTGACACCGGTAGGCGAGTGATGCTCCACCCACCCGCCTCCAGGAGCGCACACGCGCCCGTCGTGGCGGGGTGTTCGACCACGGTCGTGACGATGCGCCGGCGACTGGGCGGGGCCACCGCGGCGGTTCCGCGTATCGCGAGATGATTCGACTCGGTACCGCCCGACGTGAACACGATCTCGTCGTCCGAGGCGCCGATCAGGGCGGCGACCCGACCGCGCGCCTCCTCCACGGCGCGCCGTGCCTCCCGGCCGAGGGCGTGATCACTCGAGGGATTGCCGAAGGACCACGTGAGGTAGGGCTGCATCGCGTCAACGACCTCGGGAGGCACCGGTGTCGTGGCGTTGTGGTCGAGGTAGATCGCCGAGGAGGGGACCGAGGCGTTCACAGCCAGCGCCGCATCACGTTGAACTCGAAGGCGACCTTGCCCAGGTGCTGGCGCCGTGACGGCGGCTGGACTGCCACGCGCGGTGAGGGTTCGGCGAAGAAGTTCCCCGATCCGTATCCCGCGGTAGAGAAGCCGGCCTCGATGAAGCAACCACCGTGACCGTCGAAACGAGCGGAGGGCGAACGCCCCTCGATCGATGCCGCAATGTTGTCCGCCACGACCACGCCCTCGGCGTGCGCGAACACGCCCGCACGCGGCAGTGGCTTGCCGATGCTGAGTGGAATCTGCGTGTTGTCCCCGATGGCGTACACATTCGAAAACTTGGTCGCGAGAGTCCCGCGATCAACGTCGAT
>JAJZYE010000177.1 GCA_021806055.1 Actinomycetes bacterium
GACGTCGTTGCTGGCGGGTCAGATCGGACTGCACACGTTCCAGGGGACTCGCTACCTGATAGCGGGCGAGGTACCTCCTCCGTCGGGCAATCAGCACCCCTCCGTGTGCCCCTACGGGGTGTTCTTCGCCCGGGACTCACCCGTGGTGATCGCCGTGGGGAATGACGCGATATGGCGGAGGTTCGCTCCGCTGATCGGTGTTGATCCGAGTGACCCACGATTCGCCTCGAACGAGTCGCGCATGGAGAACTTCGGGGAACTCAACGACGTGATGGGATCGGCGCTGGCGCTCAAGCCCGTCGCGGAGTGGCTGGTGCTCTTCGAGCACGCCGGCGTGCCCGCGGGCGAGGTCAAGAAGCTCGACGCCGTGTACGCGAGTGAGCAGGTGCGCCAGCAGAACCTGGTGTGGCAGGCTGAGCACACCACGCTGGGCCGGATCGAACTGCCGGGGAGCCCTCTTCGATTCAGCCGTAGTGAGGTCTCGCTGCGCTTGGCTCCTCCCACCTTGGGCGAGCACAGCGAACAGGTCCGCGAGGAGTTCTCCGGCCGTGCGTGACACCGTCCCCTCTCGTCGACACGCGCGCGAGACACCCACCGATGCGCGATCGGGCCCAGGGAGGCGACGATGGCGCCGTTGACTCGATTGGGCAGGTCCCTCGCCGTCCTGCAGGCGAGGGGTGAGTATCGGTGGCGTCGTTCGACGAAGTGGATTCGTGATCGTCGGCGACATCGACTGACCGTACCGCCCGCGACGGCAGTCGCCAGCGGGAGCGTGGCGCCGGGCGTGTGGGAGATTCGCCTCGAAGGTGGAGAGCGGCGCAACGTCCTGGGTCGCACCACCATCGACCGGATTGAGGAGATTGTCTCGAACCCTCCCGAGGGGGTCAAGGTGCTGGTCATCACTGCGGCCCCACCCGATTTCTGCGCTGGCTATGACCTGATCGAGGCGTCGCACGGACGGGCCGAGGACCTCATCGCTCGTGAGGACAATTTCGCGACGCTTCGTCGTTCGCGACTACCGATCGTGGTGGCGCTGCAGGGAAACGTGATCGGGGGTGGCTTGGAGCTCGCCCTCTCAGCCGACGTTCGTCTGGCCTCGCCAGAGACGAGGTTCTCCATTCCCGCCGCAAAACTCGGCCTGGTCTACTCCCAAGCGGGTATCCGCCTCGTCGTCAACGCGGTGGGCGAGAGCATGGCGCGTTCACTGTTCCTTGCGGGTCGGGACGTCTCGGCGGAGTCGGCGCTGACGATGGGACTCGTCACGGAGATAGTCGGGCGTGAGCAGTTGCGCGATCGGGCGGTGGAGCTGGCCGCCCAGATCGCGTCCTGGTCCGAGGTGGCGGTCACGGGGAATCGCCAGATTCTCGATGCCGTCGTGGGCCGGGTCGAGGTGGACGCCGACGAGCTCCGCCTGCGGAGCTTCGTGCCCGACGGTGATCTGATGAGAGCCATCGCCGACTTCGTGGCGCGCCGCGCTCAGTCGATGCGCCGGGTGGCTGACTGAACCGAACGGCGGGCGGGTCGCCACGCTCGCGTGTGGGTACGCCACTCGCCTCGGCGCAATGAGGGCGCGGGCCGGAGCCGCTGCCCGACCGGGGACGGCCGCGCCCGTGGGCGTGGCGGCACCGCGGTCGAGGGCGTGGTGACGTCGGGCCGTTCGCTGCGCGGGTGTCGGTGTGCCGCGGGGTGGGCCGGCTCCGCACCGGCCCCGAGGTGGACTCGTCGCCTGGTCGGCGTGATCGCGGGTCAGCGTGGGACGGACGACCACGTGCGAGCTCGCTGACGACGCGGCCGAGATCCGCGGGCCTCCGTCACTTCACGCGTGGCCCCGTACCACTCGGCGTCGATCCTCGCCCTCCTCGCGCAAGAGTCGCGGTCATGAGTGGGGCCTTCACTGCGCCGTGGGGCGAAAGGCCGGTCAACGATGAGCGACGCCGACGCCATTCCTTGAGGCGCGAGGGGCGTCGTACACTGGAGGTGGCGGCCGAGCGGTCGAGGCGGCTTCGTGAGTCGAGGAGCGCTGATGGCCCGAGTGACCGTGATCGGTAGTGGGTTCGGGGGCCTGGCAACGGTGCGCGCGCTGCGGCGCCGGATACCGGGAGCGATGATCACGGTGATCGCCCCGCGCCAGGAGTTCATCTACTACCCGAGCCTCGTGGGAGTTCCCGTGGGCGACCGCGACGCGAGCGACGTGCGGATCCCCCTCGACGACTTCATCGAGCGCTACGACGTCACTTTCGTCACCGCCTCGGTGACGGGCTTGGCCCACCGGGGGCGCACCGTGGTGACCGATGACGGGGCGATCGACAATGACGTGCTGATCATCGCGAGCGGTGCGGAGAGTCTGCGCACGCTCCCCGGCCTCGAGCACACCCTGGCGATCTGCGACGGCGTCGAGGCCGCTCAGGAGATCCGCGACCGCATCGAGGGGCTGCGACGCGGCACGATCGCCTTCGGCTTCGCGGGGAACCCCGTCGAGCCCCAGGCGGTCCGCGGTGGCCCGGTGTTCGAGCTGCTGTTCAGCATCGACACGTACCTGCGCCGTGAGGGGCGCCGCGACGCGTTTGACCTGGTGTTCGTCAACTCGTCGCTCGAGCCCGGCAACCGCCTCGGGCCGCGAGCCGTGTCCGGCGTCATGAAAGAGATGGAGAGCCGCGCCATCCGCGCGCATCTCGGCCACAAGATTCGGGGTTTTGCGGCCGATCGCGTCATCACCGACGACGGCGACCTGATGGCCGACCTCATCCTCTTCGTGCCGGGGATGAGCGGACCGCGCTGGGCACGTGAGTCCGAGATGGCGCTGTCCCCGGGTGGCTTCATTCGCGCTGATCAGTCCTGTCGGGTCTTCGCCCACCCGGGCGTCTTCGTCGTCGGCGACGCGGGCGCCTACGAGGGAACTGCGGATTGGATGCCCAAGCAGGGGCACGCCGCCGAACTCGAGGCGGCCACCACCGCCGTCAACGTCGCGCACTTCCTCGCGGGCGAGCCCCCGACGGCGACCTTCCGCCAGGAGTTGATCTGCATCATCGACACGCTGGACAGCGGCATCATGGTCTACCGGTCGCCGCGCTTCGCCGGGGCGTTGCCGAGTCCGGCGTGGCGGATGGTGAAGCACGGTCTGGAGAGTCGCTCGCGACACGCCTACGGTGCGCCACGGCGCCACCGCCGTGCTGCGACGTCGCGCTGACCACTCGCCGGTCGTTACCCGGCGTCGCTTGGCGACGTCGGGACGTCGGACGGCGGGTCCACGTCGAGCGTCGCGGCGTTCAGCGCCGTGTGCGTGGCGTCCACGAAGCCGGAGGCCACGACGCTCGCGCCGACGCTGACGTCCGCCAGCGCCGCGCACGCGCCGGCTGACGTGAGCCGCGAGGCGGGCGAGATCCGCACGGGCCGGTAGAAGCCCTGGTGGTCCGCCACGGTGAGGGTGTCACCCGCGACCGCGACGATCGTCCCCGTCACCAGGGCGGGCTCGATCGTGATCGCGCTGGCGGCGTCGGGCTCTTCGCACGCGGGCTCGACGGTGACGTGCTCACCGATCGCGAGTCCCGCGGACGTGAGAGTCGTGGCCGGGTGGTCCGCGCCGGCGCGCAGCGCGGTCGACGCGTCGAGTGCGTAGGTGTGTGAGGCGCCGCGCGGGTCGCGCACGGTGATCGAGGTGTCGGTGAGATCCG
>JAJZYE010000178.1 GCA_021806055.1 Actinomycetes bacterium
GTCAGGCCGTAGGTGGCCATGTCCAACTCCGGGTGCAGGGGCGGGGGATCGGCGTGCAGGGGGTCCAGGTTCGCGTGGAGGTGCCCGCGCACGCGATACATGTTGATGAGCTCCTGGACGCGGATGTGCTTGAGGATCCGCTCGTCCTCGCCCGCCCCACTCGCGGGGTTGCGGTCGAGAGCCCACCGCGCGGGCTCGTAGGGGATGCTCAGTGACGCGAACACCTCGTCGTAGAAGGCGTGACCGCCGGTCAGACACTCCGCCACGTACTTGAGAAACAGCCCCGACTCCGCACCTTGGATGATGCGATGGTCGTAGGTCGAGGTGATGGTCATGACCTTGCCCACACCCAACTCGGCCAGGGTGCGAGGGTCCGCGGCATCGAAGCCCGCCGGCCACGCCAACGCCCCAACCCCGAAGATGGCACCCTGGCCCGGCATCAGGCGAGGTACGGACTGGACGGTGCCCAGGGTCCCGGGGTTGGTGAGCGAGACCGTTGCGCCCACGAAGTCGTCCGCCCCGACCGTCCCGGCGTGCACCTTGCGGACGAGGTCCTCGTAGGCGACCAGGAACGCGCGGAAGTCGAGCGTGTCGGCCTCGCGGATGACGGGCACCATGAGATTGTGCGAGCCGTCAGGACGCGTCACGTCAACGGCCAGCCCCAGCCCCACGTGATCGTGGTGACGCACGCCGGGCGTACCCTTGGCGTCCACGGCCTCGACGAACGTCGCATTCAGCGACGGCACGGCCCTCAGGCCCTTGACGATGGCGTAGGCGATCAGGTGGGTGAACGAGACCTTCGCCCCGCTCGTGCGCGACAGGGCCTCATTGAGCGTGGTCCGATTGATCTCGAGCAGCCGGCTGGCGACGGTGCGCACGCTGGTCGCCGTCGGCACGCCCAGGCTGGTGGTCATATTGGCGACGATGCGCGCCGCCGCACCCCGCAGTGCGGTGGCCCCCTCGTCAACGACGGGAGCCACCGCGCGACTCGGACCCGTCGCCGGGCGTGGGGTGGCCGTCGGGACCGTCGGGACCGTCGGGACGGTCGGGACGGTCGGGACGGTCGGGACGGTCGAACGGTGGTAGTCGACGAAAAACTCGCGCCAGCTCGGAGCCACCGAGGAGGGGTCCGCGAGGTACTGGTCGTACAAGTCGTCGACGAGCCAGGCGTTCGCACCGAAGGACCCGCCGGAGGCGGTGGTGGAGGCGGTGGTGGACGCGGTGTCGGAAGGGGTAGTCACACCGCCAGCCTAGGGCTCGTCAGCAAAAGTCACGGTCTGCGCGCTACGTCGTACCCGGTAAGTTCGAGGCGTGGCCACCTCCCTCGAGACGCGCGGACTCGAACCGGTGCGACCGTCGCCGGTGGCGGGCCTGGCCGTCGCTCGACGGCGGGTCGCCCACGCGCGCGCGACCCTGGTGTGCGTCCACGGCGGACTCGATCGTGGTGCGTCATTCGCCCGCCTCGCGCGGCGGATGACGCACCTGAACGTCGTCACCTACGACCGACGCGGCTACCAGGGCTCGCGCTCGCTCGAGCCACTCGGCCTCGCGCACCACGTCGACGACCTCCTCGGGGTGGCGCGCTGGGCCGCGCCGGACGGGCCCGTCCTGGTCTTCGGGCACAGTTACGGGGGCGTGATCGCCCTCGGCGCCGCGGTCGCCGATCCGTCACGGTTCTGCCTGGTCGACGTCTACGAGGCGCCGCTGCCCTGGATCCTGGCGCGCCACGGCGAGCGACCGCCCCTCGGCGACGACCCACGCCGCGAGGCGGAACTCTTCTTTCGTCGCATCGTTTCCGACGCCGTGTGGGAACGCCTCAGCGAGGCTGAGCGCGAGTCACGCCGCCACGATGGTCCCGCGCTGGTCGACGATCTCACTGCGTTGCGACACGGGCCACCCTTCGCGCCGCTGGTCGACGTCACGGCTCTGCGCACGCCCACCCACTACCTCCACGGCGACCAGCGCCTCGCCACGTACTACCGCACCCTCGGCGCCCTCCTCGAACGCGTCAACCCGGTGATCACCACCGATGAGCTCGCCGACGCGGGCCACGGCGCCCACCTGAGCGCGCCCGACCAGCTGGCCCGCTTGCTGCAACGACACGAGGAGATGACGTGCGTGTCGCGGTGACCGGCTCGTCGGGCTTGATCGGCTCCGCCCTCGTCGGTGCCCTGGCGTCGCGCGGCGACGAGGTAGTGCGCTTCGTGCGCCCCGACAGCCCGGCAGCGCACGGCTCCACCGTGCGCTGGGACCCTCGTGCCGGCACGGTCAGCACCGCCGACCTCGACCGGGCCGGGACGATCGACGCTGTCGTGCACCTGGCCGGCGCCGGTATCGCCGACCGACGCTGGACCAGCGACCGGCGCCACGAGATCCTGTCGTCGCGCGTCGCGTCGACGTCCCTGATCGCGACAGCGGTGGCCACACGCCAGGGAGTGACGCGCGTCGTGAGTGGCTCGGCCATCGGGTACTACGGATCGCGCGGCGACGAGGTGCTCGACGAGTCATCCTCGCGTGGCGTCGGCTTCCTGGCCGACGTCTGTGACGCGTGGGAGCAGGCGATACAACCCGCACGACTCGCGGGTGCCACGGTGGCCACCGTGCGCACCGGCATCGTGATGTCCGCGGCAGGAGGGGCTCTCGGTCGCCAGTTGCCCCTCTTTCGCCTCGGACTGGGGGGTCGCCTGGGCGACGGTCGCCAGTGGCTGAGCCCGATCAGTCTCGACGACGAGGTTCGCGCACTGCTCTGGGTCATGGACCAGGGTCTCGACGGACCGTTCAACCTGGTCGCACCGACCCCGGTCACCAATCGCGTCTTCACCGACGCCCTCGGCCGCCTCCTGCGACGTCCCACCCTCGCTCCCGTCCCACGCAGCGCACTCGCCCTCGCGCTCGGACGAGACCTGGCCACTGAGGCGGTGCTGGCGAGCCAGCGCGTCGTACCGCGCGCGCTGGAGGAGTCGGGCTTCCACTTTCGCCACCCGGACGTGGACGCGATCCTGGGAGCCGCGCTGGCGAGAGGCTGACGCCCCGTCAGCGTCGTCACTTTATGGGTCTCGAACGCTTTACCCAGAAGTACAGCACCACGAAAACCTCTGTCGGGCCGATCCGGCGCCACCACCTCCCTTTGCCGTAACCGCGAGTCGACACGACGGTGTCGGGGCCCTCGAGCGCGCCCGGTGACGCGCTCGGTCGCGCTGTCGCGCGACCGAGTTCCCTCGCGTCACGCTCGTCGCGTGCCCCTCGACGTCGCCGTCACGTGCCCGTGGCGCCACGGGGCGACACCGGCACGAGAGCGTGACGCCGCGGTCCGTACAGGACACCGCGGACGGTCCGGGGCCCCGCGCGCGACGTCACCCTCTCGTCACCCACCGCGAAAAATCGTCACGCTACCGTAACAACCCCACCGAACAAAAGGCCAGATCACGAGTGGGAAAGAGAAAGGGCCCCTGCCACAAAACTCTGTTGTGATGAACTTGTGACCCTCCCGGCCAGCCGATAAGGTGGCCACGAACCCATCACCGATGGGTCGGCAAATTGATGTGACCACAGTGTGGCACTGGGAGGCAATTCACTATGCAAGTAAGGCGCAAGTTACGCCTCATGTTGAGCGTGGGTGCGGCCGTGAGCGCGATGTCGATGGGTCTACTGATCCCGTCGGTCAG
>JAJZYE010000179.1 GCA_021806055.1 Actinomycetes bacterium
CGACCCAACGAGTACGCCCCCTGGTACTGACCCTGGAGGTCCTCACGGGCCATTCCAAAGCCGATGCCCCACGATGCCCCGGAGCTGTACAGCTCGCCGACGGTGTGAAAGATCATTCCAACGACGAGGACAATGCTGGCGGTAACGGCGTTCATGCCCGAGGCGGCGCCGTAGCAGATCATCGCGACTGCGATCAGGACTCCCGAACGGCGAAAGGCTCGCGCGGCGGTGGTGATATCTCCCGAGCCACGGCTCAGCCTCACTTGGAAGGTAATGATCATCACCGTGTTGATGATGAGTAGGAGTGCCACCCACCACCGCGGTGCTCGCGTGTGATCGATGATCCACAGCGGTAGTCCGACACTCTGGACCACGAAGTGAATCCAGAAGAGTCCGTTGAGAGCCGAAGCCGTCAGGTACCGGCGATCCGTAAGGACCACGGACATGGGTGCGCGCTTGTCACCGGCGCTGAGGGGAACGGGCGGCATTGCGGGTAACTGCATGACAAAGTAGGCGGAAACGATGAAGGTGACCGCATTGCTCAGCACCATGGTGAGGTACGCGTCGCGCGTGTCGATGGCGAGCGCCACTCCCGCGATGACCATACCGATGGACATGCCGAAGTTGGTGACCGCTCGTTGAAAGGCACGTACGTGAACGCGTTGCTCACCAACGCCGAAGCGTGACATGAGGGCGGCGCGAGTGCTCCCACTGGCGCTCGAGAAGATAGACCCAAGCGCTGAAACAAAGACAAATCCGGCAAACGAGTGGACAAGCGTGAAAGCGGCCATGGCTAAACCCTCGAAGACGCAACTCGCCGCCGAGAGTTCACGAGGACCACGTCGATCGGCCAGGTGGCCGGCGGGGACGGACACTATCAAGCCCACCGCCGCCGCTATCCCAAGGCCGAGTGCGACCTCATGGCCGGAAAGTCCGACCGACCGCGTGAAGAAGATGACCTCGACGGTGAAGAAGAGCCCGTTGCCAATCGTATTGGCGAGTGTCGCCTTGGTCAGAGTACGAATTGGACCGGGAAGCGGAATCACCGACTGTCTCAGGCGGTGGATCCTCGAACCGGACGGCTCAGCTGAGGTCATGAAGAGCAATTTAGGTCGGTCGGTTCCCGTGGTCATCGCCCGCCGCGTTGAGGGTGGAGCCGGGTCGCCGGGTCGCGCCTGGTGTCTGTCACCGTTCCCGATCCGACCGTGAACGGCCGAGCGTGATCGCGTCGATCACCCCGTCGCGTCGTGGCCCGGGCCGGCTGAACGTCGTCGGCGACGTTCACGCCACCTGTCGCGCTGGCGATCGTTCCCTGCTGAACGAGGGGCGTTCCCTGTGACCACCGATCTCGGCTGGCCCCGCACGGAGGGATGGGGTCTCGAGCGAAACCCCGTCGCGTCGTGGCCCTCGCTCGCTCGTCCTTCGTGACATGAGGCCCGCAGTCGCGGACGCGCAGTGGTCGAGGTCATCCGAGCGGGGTGCGGCGCTTAGGGCGACGTCGACGGTTGCACGCGCTGAAATCCGACTCGTACTGTCTTCCTCGAGGTCCACGGTGATGGTCACGAGCGCCACCGCTGCGCGAGAGTCGGGGTCTTCGCCAGGGCCAGCGCAGTTCGGGCTCGCGGCGGCGGCGAACGTGCATCGCATAAGGCATAAGGGAGGTGCGTACTGCGTGGACTAGGCGTCGGCACCGGGTAGATCGATCGACCTGGCCGCCTCAACCTCGAGGCCGCCGTCTCTCCCCTCGTTCTCCACTGGATGGTAGTGGAAGTAGATGAGCGCGCTGAGGGAGATCGTGCCGAAGACGGCAAAGGCCACCAGCATCGGGACGAGACCGACGTGGTGCACCTCGCCATTGCTGCCGCTGCCGGGTGCCAGGAGTACACCGACGAAGCCGATCAGGCCCGCGCCACTGAGGGCTAGCCAGATTGTCTCGTTCCACTTGGCCACATGGCGCCCAGGGAGGAACGGCAGCGGAAACATTCCGAAGGCCAAGCTCGCGAAACCGGCGAGGAATACGACGTTGAGCGCCGGATCGAGGATGAGGAGCGCCGGTGATGGCGAGGCTGACGTCGCCGCATGGAACACCGGGATGGCGAGAAGAAAGGCGGCGGAGCTGACGACGAGCACGCAGAGCGATCCGAGGGCGTGGAGTCGGCCACGGTCCTTGTCGTCGTGTTCCGGGACGATCAGGAAGCCAGCGATGAGCCCATAGCAGTAGCCGGGTGACAGTCCGATGGCCCTCGACGTGGCCACGCAGGCGACGGCGATGATGAGTCCCCCGGTGAGGACCTGGAGGTGGATCTGGCGGTGCCCGCGCAGCGCGGAGAGAACGGTCGGAACCTGACCAATGAGCGAGATGACGCCGATGCCGATGAACTGTCCTAGGAACAGCCACAGAGTCGTGCGGTTGAGACCGAAGGAGGGGTCGAGGAACGAGTTGACCAGCCCTCCGAACGCGGCGAAGGCCAGGAACAACCCCGTGCCCGCGGCGAGGCGTCGGGCCAGCGACCGCGGCGCCCCGCGCGTGACGAAGAGCCGCGGGAATCGGCGACGGAGAGGGGCGCTGAATCGTTCGCGATTCTCCTCGTAGGTACGGTTGAGCCACTCGCTCGGAAAGCCCGCACTGATGAGTCGTCCCAGCAGGAGCATCAGGATGCCGATGGCTCCCGCGCCGGGCAGGATGCGTCCGAACTGACCGAGAGTCGGCATCGCGACACTGAACTCCGACAGGTGGTTCTTGGCGTTCACGACGCGCACGTCGACGCTGAGCAGGTTCGCGCCGGTCGCGGTGCACCCGACGGAAATGCGGTGGCGGCCGAGCGACGCATTCCCGGGTATCACGAGGTGTGCGTCGTTCAGCACCTGACCCGACGGAGAGGTCTGGGCAATGGGGTTATGGTCGAAGCGGATGTAGACCGGTCGGCAGGTTCCCGTGAAAGCGGCGTCGTGAAGCGAGATGGTCATCCCCGGCGAACCCGTCGGCGGCGTCACCTGCAGGAGTGCGGCGACGTGGAAGGACAACGTGGCGCGTGCTCGGGCGCTGCCGTTGTTGCTGACGGTCTGGCCCGTGTAGGTGGTGGCGAGCGACGTTCCCCCCGCGCTGGTAACGGTGACCGTCGCCTGGTAGGAGCCGGCGCTGGCGTAGACGTGGCGGACCACCGGCGTGCGGGTGACGGCGGTCGTCCCGTCGCCGAAGTTCCATCGGTAGCGGATGATCTTCCCATCGGGCGACGTGGAGCGTGAGGCATTGAACGTCGTCGCACGACCGGCGGCGCCGGGGATGACCTGCAGCCGCGCCGTGGGCGCCTGATCCGACTCGATGGCGATGCCAAAGGACGCGGCGCCGACGGCGATCGACGCCTCGGCTCGCACCGGCGAGACCGTCAGGTCGATCGGCGTGACGCTCGTACTGGCGTCGGCCGTGTAGGCGGTGGAGCCGTTGGTGCTGATGGCGATGCCGTCAGGTTGGCTGATCGATCCGATGGGCACCATGGGGCCGACGGTCGGAGGCTGGGTAGTCAGATGAATGGGCGCAGTGACATCTCGGACGGCTAAAAGCCGTCCGCTTCTTCTCAGGCCGCTGGTGCGGCCAGAAGGGCCAGTCCGGCCCCGAGGATGTTGCGTGCGGCGTTGACGTCGGCGTGGGCCTCGTGGCCACACC
>JAJZYE010000180.1 GCA_021806055.1 Actinomycetes bacterium
CGCCGAGGATCTGGTGCTACTGCGCAAGACGGGGGGCAAGTCCGCGGACTGGGGGCGCCTCGTCCCCGAGACGCGTACGTAGGGCCCGCCGGGCCGTCGCCACCTCGTCGCGACCAGAGGAGCGTGACATTGCGTGGCGGCCTCGCCCGTACACTGAGCCCGAGGGCACTCGCCGACGGGTGCGCGCACGTGGGCGGCGGCCGCGCGATGTCGCGTCGAGGGGCCCGGCGCCGACGAAGGGGGGCTCGTGGACGAGGGCCGTGGCCGAGAGCACGACGCGGGAGCACCACACGTGACGGGCGGTCGTACGTTTGACGAGGTCCGTGTGGGACGCCGGGTCTTCGTCGCCCTCGCCGCATTGGGCGCGTTGGGGGTGACCGTCGGTGCGAGCGCGCAGCGGGGCCTCGCGAACGTGTTGGGTTCGGGACTCGGGGGACTTCTGCCCGGCGGCGATCGCTTCCGCCTCTACTCCATCAGTGGGGCCTATCCCGTCATCAGTGACACTCACTACCGGCTCGCGGTGACCGGGCTCGTGGCGCGACCCCTCATGCTCACCCTCGCCGATCTCGAGGCCATGCCGTCGACCACTCTGGTGCGGGCGTTCCAGTGCGTGACGGGCTGGCGGGTCCCGGACGTCCACTGGGAGGGCGTGCGCCTCTCCGCGCTGCTCGACGCCGCGGGCGTGCACGATGAGGCGCGCGCGCTGACCTTCGAGTCCTACGACGGCGTGGACACGGAGAGCCTCACCATCGATCAGGCGCGCCGTCCCGACGTCATCGTGGCGTATCGGATGCTCGGGGCGCCCGTGACGACCGAGCACGGGGGCCCCGTGCGGCTCTACGTGGCGCCGATGTACGGGTACAAGTCGCTCAAGTGGCTGTCGGCGATTCGTGTGGTACGCGATGTCCAGCCCGGGTTCTGGGAGAGGAACGGGTATCCGGTCAATGGATGGCTGGACGGCTCGACGGGGGCGACCGACATCACGCCGTCGCCGACGTGATGTCGACGAGTGTGCCGTCGACGATGGCGCGGGCGCGCGGCCTCGTTCGCTTCGACCCGGTGCAGCGCACGGTGCACTGGATCAGTGCCGTCTTGTTCGCCGTTCTCGTCGTGACGGCGATCCCGCTCTACTTCGGGTCGCTCGTCGGACTGGTGCTGCCTCGCTTCGTCGTGGAGCAAGTTCACCTGTGGGCGGGAGTGGGACTGCCCGTTCCCCTCGCCCTCTCGTTGCCCGGTCCGTGGGGCGCGCGGATGCGACGTGATGTGCGTCGCATCAACGTCTGGCGTCGTGAGGAGATCGAATGGTTGAGGTCGCGGGGACGTACACCTCTCGCGGCGGACAAGTTCAATCCGGCTCAGAAGCTGAACGCCATCGTCCTCGGTGCGCTGAGTACGATCATGCTGGCCACCGGGATCGTCCTCAAGTGGTTCTCGTACTTCCCACTCTCGTGGCGGGCGGGGTCGACGTTCGTCCACGATCTCGTCGCGTGGCTGCTGGTCGGAGTCATTGCGGGCCACGTCGTCATGGCTCTGCGCCACCGCGAGGTCCTCCGGTCGATGGTGTGCGGCCGCGTGAGCGAGCAGTGGGCCGCCACCAACGCGCCACGGTGGTGGCGCGAGGTGATCACCGACCCGCCCCCGGCGTCCGACGGGTGAGCGGCGCCGTCCGTCACGGAGTCGCGAGACCGACGTCCCTGCCGGCGGTGTGAACGCGCCCTGTCACTGGGTCCTTGGGTTCCCTGTTGGAGGTGACTCGCGACTCGTCGAGGATGACCCCCTGCACGATGTCACCAGCCACGAGTCCGTCGCTCTCCGGTGACAGGAGCAGGCAGTTGGCGTCGGCGACGGCGAAGAGGAGGTGTGAGCCGGTTCGGGCGATTCGGCGTACGTGGAGTCGACCGTCGCCGTGGAGGTAGCAGACCGCGTGGAGCAGGTGGAGCTTGCCGTCGCGGGAGCGAGCGACGTCGCAGTCGAGGACCATCGGCCACCGGGCCCTCTCCAGGTCGCGGTGGCCGCCCAGACGGCGCAGCGCGGGTCGAACGAAGAGCTCGAAACCCACGAGGGTCGAGACGGGATTTCCCGCCAGGGCGAAGAAGGGCGTCGCGGTTGCCTCGTCGTAGGCGTAGGCGAAGGGCTTGCCGGGCCGCATCGCGACCTGCATGGACCGTGCCGTGTCGCCGAAGAGCTCGCCGAGGACGACCTTGACGAAGTCGGCGTCGCCCGCGCTCACCCCGCCCGTCGAGACCACCGCGTCGCACTCGCGCGTGGCTCGTTCGAAGGCGTCACGCAGCGCCTCCTTCGAGTCGCCGACCCGGCCGAGATCGACGGGGGAGAAGCCCGACTGGCGCAGCGACGCGATGAGCGCGGGCCGATTGGCGTCGCGGATGCGACCCGGCGCGAGTGGCGACGCCGCGTCGCTGATCTCGTCCCCCGTTGAGAGCACTCCCACGCGCGGTGTCGGGTGCACCAGCAGTGACCGAATCCCCTGGCCGGCGAGCGCTCCCAGTAGCGCCGGCCCGATCACGTCACCGGGTTCGACCAGCGTCTGGCCCACCAGTACGTCCTCGCCCACGCGGCGTACGGACTCTCCCTCGCGAACCACGCGCTGGATGAGGACGTGGTGTCCGTCCGGCTCGACGAGCGTGTCCTCTCTCTGGCAGACGCTGTCGGCACCGGGGGGCAGCGGTGCACCGGTCATGATGCGCGAGGCCTCGCCCTCGCCGACGGTTCGACTGCTCGTCGCGCCGGCGAAGACCGCGTCGACGATGCGCAGGCGTGTCGCACCCGACGCGGTGTCACCGGCGCGCAGCGCGAAGCCGTCCATCGCGGAGTTGTCGAAGCGGGGTGTTGCCTCGCGGGCACGCACGGTCGCCGCCGCCACGCGGTCGAGGGCGTCGTCGATCGCGCAGTCGATGGGCGGTAGCGGCGAGAGCCGCGAGAGCACGAACGTTCGCGCCTCGTCGACGCCGATCACGTCGGCCCCGCCCCGACTGGGTCACGCCCGCCAGCGGGTGCGGTCGCGTCGCGCCCGTGGTCCGCTCGCCGCGAGGTGCCGCGCGCCACGGGCATGCTCGTACCGTGAACCACCACCGGCGTGCTCGTCACGGGCGTCACCTTATCGTCACCGTCGAGTGGCTTGGCGGTGAGCTCGGTCCCCGCGCCCCACGCCGTCGCGGTGTCACGATAGGGTCGGCGTGAAACCCGGGTGGCGAGCCCGCGGGAGTGGGGCCGTCGGATGGGGGTGCGATGGTTGATGGCGTTGGCGACAACGGTATCGAGGTAGGTCGACCCGCTACGTCGGCGGTGGGACCTCGTGCCGTGGAGGTGTCGCTGCGGCGAGCGCTCAGCGAGATGGGCGTCGCGCGGAGCTTGGCGACGTTGACGGCGATGAATCAGGTCGGCGGCTTCGACTGTCCGAGCTGTGCGTGGCCGGATCCGTCGCCGGGTCACCGAAGCCACGCGGAGTTCTGCGAGAACGGGGCCAAGGCGGTCTCGTGGGAGGCGACCCGCGACCGCGTGGGGCCCGCGTTCTTCGCGACCCACTCCATCGACGAACTGCGCGGTCTCGACGATCATTCGCTGGAGAAGCTTGGCCGGCTCAGCGAGCCCATGTACCTCGCGCCGGGCGCGAGCCACTACACGCCGATCTCGTGGGACGAC
>JAJZYE010000181.1 GCA_021806055.1 Actinomycetes bacterium
ACTTCAGCGTCTCCTACGGGAGCGGTGGCGAGGCAGTGCCCGCGATCGACCGCGTCTCGTTCGACCTGGCGCGCGGCCGGGTTCTGGGCATCGCGGGCGAGAGCGGTAGTGGAAAGTCGACGCTGGCGTACGCGATTACCCGACTGTTGCGCCCGCCGGGGATCATCAGCGGCGGGCGGGCGCTGTTCACGGTGCCCGGCGCGGACGGGGAGGAGGACCAGGTGCTGGACCTCACGCGGGCGTCGGCTCGCGAACTGCGCGCGGTGCGCTGGTCCCAGATCTCGGTCGTCCTGCAGAGCGCGCTCAGCGCTCTCGACCCGGTGGTACGCGTGGGGCGCGCGTTCGATGAGGTACTGCGCGCGCACCGCCGCGCGATGTCCAAGGCGCAGCGCCACGACCGTGCGGTCGAACTGTTGAGCATGGTCGGGCTCAACGAGGACCGTCTGGCTCGCTACCCGCACGAGCTGTCCGGTGGTCAGCGCCAGCGCGTCATGATCGCGCTGGCGCTCGCGCTGGACCCGGCGCTGGTCATCATGGACGAGCCGACGACCGCGCTGGACGTGGTCACCCAGCGCGAGATCATCACCGAGCTCTACGCGCTGCGCCAGCGCTTCGGCTTCGCGATGATTTTTATCACCCACGACCTCTCGCTCCTGGTGGAGCTGGCCGACGAGATCCTCGTGATGTACGCGGGCGCGATCGTCGAGCGCGCGCCGGCCCGCGAGCTCTACGGCGCTCCGCGCCATCCGTACTCGCTGGGCCTGCTCCACTCGTTTCCGCCCCTGCACGGTGAGCGGCGAGAATTGGTGGGCATTCCGGGTTCGCCGCCCGACTTCTCCCACCTGCCCGACGGATGTCGTTTCCACCCGCGCTGTCCCTACGTGATGGACGTCTGTCGGACTCATGCGCCGGTGCTGGCGTCGCTTGACGGCGGGCGATCGGTGGCGTGCTGGCTGCACCGCGACGATCGTGCGGTGCCGGTCGAGTTACGCAGCGCCGCGCCCTCCGCGACGGATGGTGGTGTGACGTGAGCGACGCCAACGCGCCCCGGGTGCGGTTGCGCGCGCGCCACCTGACGCGCCACTTCACGGTTCGAGCGAGTGGCTGGCGCCGTGGCGCGCGGATCGTGCACGCCGTCGATGACGTCTCACTGGACCTCGTCGAGGGACGGGTCACGGCCGTGGTGGGCGAGAGTGGCTCGGGCAAGTCGGTGCTGGCGCGCATGCTGGCACGCATCGTGACGCCCACCTCTGGCTCGCTCGAGCTGGACGGCGAATCCATCGTCCTGGGAACGCGGCGCACCCTCGACTACGCGTCGCGCGTCCAGCTGGTGCTCCAGGACCCGTTCGCGTCGGTGAACCCGGTGCACCAGATCCGCCACAACCTGGCTCGTCCCCTCGTGCTGCACGGCGCGCGGGCCGATCAGGTGGAAGCGCTGAGTCGTGAGGCGCTGGCCCGCGTCGCCCTCGAGCCGCCGGAACGTTTCGTGGACCGCTACCCTCACGAGCTCTCCGGGGGCCAGTTGCAACGGGTTTCCATCGCTCGCGCGCTGTGCGCCCACCCGGCGATCCTGCTCGCCGACGAGCCGATCTCCATGCTCGACGTGTCCGTGCGCTTGGGCGTGCTCAACCTGCTGCGCGATCTGTGCGATCGCGAGCGACTCGCCATCCTCTACATCACCCACGACATCGCGTCGGCACGCTACATCGCGGACGACGTCATCGTCATGTACGCGGGTCAAGTGGTCGAGCAGTCGGTGGGAGTAGACCTGGTAGACGAGCCGCGCCATCCCTACACCCAGCTGCTCATCGCGTCGGTGCCCGATCCCTCCGCTCCCGTCGGGGCCGACGTCGCCGGCTCGGACCGGGGTGCGACGGCGAACGTGGCGATCACTGGCTGTCGATTCCGCGACCGGTGCCCCCACGCCATGGCGATCTGCACCACGCAAGAACCTCCCTCGTGTGAGGTGGCGCCGGGTCATTTCGCGAAGTGCTGGCTCTACGACGACCGCGCCGACGGCGCGGTGGCGCCGGGCGCACTGACGAGAAGGGAGGAGGCGACGACGAGGTAGGCGACGAGAGATCAGGTCACCGGCAATCGACGCCGGTGGTGGCAGTGCCGCGAAGGTCCAACCGACCTCGCGTTGATCATGATGGACCCGCACGGTTCATAACGACGTCGGCGAAGGCCGGCTGGACATTAACAATATAAAGGATGCGTATGTTAAAGAGAGTAGGAATACTGCTCACCGCGTTGTCCAGTGTGACACTGGGCATCGTGGTGAGTGCGAGCGTCCCGTCGGCCTCCGCGGCGAGTCCCGCCGTGCTGACGCTCGAGGGGAACACCGGGGTCACGTTCACCAAGAACTTCAACCCCTTCGACTCGAGCTCCTTCGCCACGGAGATGGGCGTTCGCTCCTTGGTCTATGAGCCCCTGTTTGAGTTCGACACATTGCGCTCGGGCGTGCAGCACCCGTGGCTGGCCACGAGCTACCGGTGGGCGAACGGTGGCCGGACCCTGATCCTGGCGTTGCGTAAGGGCGTCAAGTGGAGCGACGGCAAGCCCTTCACCGCGGCGGACGTGGCGTTCACGTTCAACCTGATGAACCGGGTGCCGGCGACGAACTACGCGGGCGTGCCGGCGTTGGCCAGTCCGGCGAAGGCCCACGGTGCGTACGAGGTGGTCCTGCAATTCAAGGCGCCATCGTATCTCTACATCACCAACATCGCCGGCACCACGCTCATCGTTCCCGCGCACATCTGGTCGCACGTCGCGAACCCCGCGACGGCCACGATCACGAGTCCGGTGGGCACGGGCCCCTACGTCCTGCAGAACTACGCGACGACCCTGGTGAGCTACCGGGCCAATCCCCACTACTGGGGTGGCAAACCGGCGGCGAGCCAGGTCAACGTCCCGTCGTACTCGACCAACACGTCGGCGGCGACCGCCTTGGCGGACGGACAACTCACGTGGGCTGGTAACGACATCGCGAACGTCAACACGATCTTCGTCGACCGCAACCCGCGCACGAACCACACGTTCTTCGCCCCCGGCAACACGGTCTCCCTCGAGTTCAACGTGACGGGCACCGGGCCACTGAGCGACCCGCACGTGCGCGCCGCGATCAGCGCCGGCATCGACCGATCCGCGCTGGCGATCAAGGGCGAGAGCGGCTACGAGAAGCCGGCCACGTCGACGAGCGGCCTGATCCTGCCCAACCAGTCGTCGTATCTGACGCCCGCGTTGACCCACAACATCCCGCCGACGGCGCAGCCGTCGAAGGTTGCGTCGATCCTGACCGCAGACGGGTACGTCAAGGACGCGAACGGCTTCTACGCGAAGAACGGCAAGGAGATCTCCTTCTCCATCGAGGACCCGACGGCCTACTCCGACTACTACGCCGACGCGCAGCTCATCTCCAACGAACTGCAGAGTGAGGGGATCAACGCGACGGTGGACGGGGTCCAGGCATCGCAGTGGTACTCGGACTCGGCCTCGGGGAACTTCCAGACGATCATTCACTGGGGATCGGGCGGGAGCAATCCCTTCATCCAGTATCAGAACTGGCTGGACTACACCCAGTCGGCTCCCCTCGGCTCGTCCGCAGTCGGCGATTATGGTCGCTACCATTCGGCGCCGGCCCAGGC
>JAJZYE010000182.1 GCA_021806055.1 Actinomycetes bacterium
CAGTCCAGTGCCTTGATGGCCTTCTCCACCCCGGCGCAGAAGCCCCGCGGGGATGCGAGAATCACCTTGTCGACAGACACGCGGGCAGCCTACCGGGCACTGACCCGGCTGCGGCGTCGCGCCACCCTCACCAGTAGGCTGACGGGGTGCCGGGCGCCCGCATCTCAGGAATTTCTTCGCGATCGCCAGCGGCGAGAGCGGATCTGGCCGTGGGCGACGAGTTGGTGCGCGTGAACGGTCGTGAGCCGACCGACGTCATCGAGTACCAGCAGCTGGTTGACGGCGAGCACGTCACGCTCGAGGTCCTTCGCGCGGGCGACGAGACAGCGCGTACCGTGACCATTGACAAGGAGCCGGGCCAGCCCCTGGGGCTGTCCATCGACTCGGCGGTGTTCGACCGGATCCGAACCTGCGATAACCACTGCAGCTTCTGCTTCATCTACCAACTGCCCAAGGGGATGCGTCGATCGCTGTACGTCAAGGATGACGACTTCCGCCTGTCGTTCCTCTACGGCAACTTCACGACGCTGACCCGTTTCACTGAGTTCGACCTGGAACGAGTGGTCGAGGAGCGGCTCTCGCCACTGTTCGTCTCCATTCACACCACCAACCCGACGCTGCGCGCCGAGATGTTGCGCAATCCACGCGGCGCCACCAGTCTGCGCTGGTTGCACGAGTTGCTGGATCACGGTATCGAGGTCCACGGTCAGGTGGTCGTCTGCCCGGGCGTGAACGACGGCGTCGAGCTCGAGCGCACCCTCGAGGACGTGATCACGGCGTACCCGGATCTCGCGTCGCTCGCTCTGGTTCCGGTTGGAGTGAGCGACTTCTCACTCGAGGAGACCATGCGGCCTCATCGTCGCGACGAGGCCCGTCACGTGGTCGAGCTGGCCCAGCGCTTCGACGAGCTCAGCCGCACGGTGCTTGGTCGTTCCCTGGTCTTCGCCAGTGACGAGTTCTACCTCGTGGCCGGGCTGGCCCCACCACGAGCGGCGGCCCTGGCCACACTGGATCTGGCGGAGAACGGCATCGGCATGGTGGCGGCGTTTCGCGACAGCTTCGAGCGCCACCGCGCCATGCCGCGCCTGGGCAGCGGCTTCTTCCAGTCCGTCGACGGCGCCCCCGCCTGGGGGTACCGCGCGCAGCGCACGACGCTGAGCGACCCCGTCGCGGGCGACGGCGTCGTGGTGCTGACGGGGGAGTACGCGGCGCCGCTGCTGCGCGAGCTACTCGACGAGCACGGCTTCGACGAGGTCGACGTGGTACCCGTGGCCAACGCCTACTTCGGGGGGAACATCAAGGTCGCGGGCCTGCTCACGGGTCGCGACCTGGCCGAAGCCCTCGCCCGCGTGGACCCGGCGGCCACGTGCCTGATCCCCGACGTCTGCCTCAACGAGGGGCGCTTCCTCGACGGGACGACGCTGGAGGACCTGGGTCGACCCGTGACGTGCGTGCGCACGACGGGCCACGACCTGCGAATGACCCTGGAGTCCCTGCGCGCGCCGCACGACGCCCTGGTGGGTTCGTGAGGAATCCTCGCGTGGCCGTGGTCGGCCGGCCCAACGTGGGTAAGAGTTCACTGGTGAACCGGCTCACCGGACGGCGGGTGGCCGTCGTGGAGCAGCACCGCGGCGTCACTCGTGACCGGCGCAGCGTCCCCGTGGAGTGGCGCGGCGTCACCTTCGACCTGGTGGACACGGGAGGGTGGCTCGAGTCCGGCGACGAGCTGGAAGAGAAGGTCTCGCGCTCCGCGCAGGCGGCCCTGGATGACGCCGACCTGGTGCTGCTCGTGGTCGACGTCGCCACCGGCCCGACCGAGGAGGACGCCCGCGCCGCGCGCTGGGTCCGGCGCAGCGGGCGTCCCGCCGTACTCGTGGTCAACAAGGTGGACGACGCGGCACGCGAGGCCTACGCGTGGGAGTTTCTGCGCCTGGGCGTGGGCGACCCTCACGCGGTGAGCGCCCTGCACGGTCTCGGTGCGGGCGAACTACTCGACGTCATTGTCGACACGATCGGCCAGGCGCCCGAGGAGCCGGACGACCGAGGCACCGACGTCCTGGGCGTCGCAATCGTCGGGCGACCCAACGTCGGCAAGTCCACGCTGTTCAACACTCTGATCGGCGAGGAGCGCTCAGTCGTTCACGACCTTCCCGGCACCACGCGCGACGCGATCGACACGGTGGTCGACACCCCGAGCGGTCGCATTCGCTTCATCGACACCGCCGGCATGCGCCGACGCGCCAAGACCGAGGCGGGTCTGGAGACCTACGCCGTGTTGCGCAGCCTCGAGGCGCTGGACCGGGCCGACATCGCCCTGCTCGTGATCGACGCCACCGTCGGGGCCACGGGCCAGGACCAGCGCCTCGCCGAGCGCATCTCCGGGGCGGGATGCCCGGCGATCGTCGTCGTGAACAAGTGGGAGCTCGTCGCGACCGAGGACCGGGACGACGTGCTGGCCAGCATTGGCGACAAGCTCGCCTTCCTCGGTGACGCCCCCGTGCTGAAGACCACCGCCCTCTCGGGCAAGGGGGTGCACCGGATCCTCCCCGCGCTGACGACCGCCGCCGCCGACTACGCGACCCGCGTGCCGACCGGTGCGCTCAACCGGGCCATTCGCGACCTGCAGATTCGTCAACCCGCGCCGACCGGGAAGATCCGCTACGCCGTCCAGGGCGCGAGCGAGCCACCGACCTTCACGCTCTTCGTGTCGGGGCGCCTTCCCCCGACGTACCTGCGCTACGTGGAGCGCTCGCTGCGCGAGCGCTTCTCCCTGGGCACCACACCACTGCGGGTTCGCGTCCGGGTGGAGTGATGACGCGCTGGTGCGAGACGTGCGACCGGCCCGTCGAGGGCGAGGTGTGCGAGGTGTGTGGTCAACCGGTCGACGAGCCGACGAACGAGCCGATGCCGTGGCGGTGGCGCTTCTTCATCGTGGTCACGATCATCTACCTCGCCTGGCGTCTCTATCAGTTAATTTCGTGGTTGGCGCACTAGGAGGACGAATGACGATTTACGCGTTGGGCGAGCGAGTCCCCACGATCCATCCCGAGGCGTTCGTGCACCCCGACGCCGTGGTGATCGGCGACGTGCGCCTCGGGGCCGACGCGTCGGTGTGGCCCGGTGCGGTACTGCGCGGCGACTACGGCACCATCCTCGTGGGGGAGCGCACCTCGATTCAGGACGGCACGGTGGTCCACGCCGTGGCGGAGTTCCCGACCGTCGTGGGCGACGACTGCGTCATCGGCCACTTGGTTCACCTCGAGGGGTGCGTGATCCACGACGGGGCGCTCGTCGGGAGCGGTTCGGTGGTGCTGCATCACGCGCACGTGCACACGGGGGCGACCGTCGCCGCGGGCGCGGTGGTGCGCAATCGAACTGACGTGCCCGAGGGCGCCCTCGCTGTGGGGGTTCCCGCCACGATCAAACCCGACGCCAGCGATCGCGGTGCCATCGCCGAGGGCGCCGCACTGTACGTGGCCAACGCTCGCCGGTACCGGCGCGAACTGCGAGTCCTCTAGCGCCCGTCAGGCGTTGGAGATCGCGACGAGCTGCGCCAGGGCGTGCGCCGCACGGCCGTCGCGCACGCTCGCACTCGCCATCTCGAAGCCGTCGCGCAACG
>JAJZYE010000183.1 GCA_021806055.1 Actinomycetes bacterium
CGAGGGCATGCAGTTCGACAAGGGCTACCTGTCGCCCTACTTCGTGACCGACGCCGAGCGCCAGGAGGCCGTGCTCGAGGACGCCTACATCCTCTTCACGAGCAACAAGATCTCCGCCGTGCACGACCTGGTACCGGTGCTCGAGAAGGTCATGCAGTCGGGTCGGGCGTTGTTGATCGTGGCCGAGGACGTGGACGGCGAGGCGTTGGCCACGCTGGTCGTGAACAAGATCCGCGGTACCTTCACCTCGGTGGCCGTCAAGGCGCCGGGCTTCGGCGAGCGCCGCAAGGCGATGCTCCAGGACATGGCGATCCTGACCGGTGCGACGGTGATCTCCGAGGAGATCGGCCTCAAGCTGGACTCCGCGACCATCGATCTGCTCGGACGGGCGCGGCGCATCGTCGTGACCAAGGACGCGACGACCATCGTGGACGGCGCGGGTGAGGCGGGTGAGGTCGCCGGTCGCGTCGCGCAGATCAAGCGGGAGATTGAGGAGACCGACTCGGACTGGGATCGCGAGAAGCTGCAGGAGCGCCTGGCCAAGTTGGCCGGCGGCGTGGCCGTGGTCAAGGTCGGAGCCGCCACTGAGGTCGAGCTCAAGGAGAAGAAGCACCGCATCGAGGACGCGCTGTCGGCGACGCGCGCGGCCATTGACGAGGGCATCGTGGCGGGCGGCGGCACGGCGCTGGTGCGCGCGCGGGCTTCGGTCGACACGTTGATCGCGACACTCAGCGGTGACGAGGCGACGGGCGCGCGCATCGTGGCCAGCGCCCTGGACGCACCGCTGCGCCACATCGCCACCAACGCGGGCTTCGAAGGTGCGGTCAAGGTGCGCGAGGTGGCCGACGCCAAGGGATCGGTGGGGCTCAACGCCGCCACCGGCGAGCTGGTGGACCTCGTGAAGGCGGGGGTCATCGACCCGGCTAAAGTCACGCGCTCGGCGTTGCAGAACGCGGCGTCCATCGCGGCGCTGCTGCTCACGACCGAGGCGGTCGTCGCCGACAAGCCCGAGCCTCCGGCGCCCCCCGCCGGTGACGCGGGAATGGGCGGCATGGGCGGGATGATGTAGTCACCCGCTGACGAGTGTGGCGGCCGGGCCCTTCGGGGCCCGGCCGTCGTGCTGTTCGGCGCGGGCCACGCCGGTGGCTCTCGGCCGCGAGGGGCCGGCGCGCGGGCTCTCGGATCGCCCTCGCCCTCGCACGATGGCTCATTGTGTGGTAGAAACCGTACCGGAGCGGCTGACTCTCGTCGTGGCACGAGAGTCAGCGGTATCTCAGCATTGCAGTTGGCCAGGGTTGTGCGGACACGCGGGGGGCGGCGATGGCCCGTAGGGATTCGGCGGTCAAGCAGCACATTTTGACAACCACGGTGGCGATGATTTCGGAGTACGGACCCACCAAGATCCGGGTCGCGGACGTCGCGCGCCGCGCCGACGTCGGCGTTCCGACGATCTACTACCACTTCGACTCGCGATCGAAGTTGCTCGCTGAGGCCCAGGTCGTGCGCTACGAGGAGTTCTTTCGTCCCGCTCGTGAATTGATGGATGCGATGGAGGCGGCGTTGGCCGCCGAGGATAAGGGCACCTTCGACGAGGCGGTGGATCGCTATCTCTCCCTTGTCTGGGCGCCCCACGTGATCGGCGGCACGTACGAGCTCGACGTTATGCTCGAGTGCTCAGTCGACCCCGTCGTGAGCGAGGAGATCCTCGACGCCACGCGTCGTCAGCATCAGCGTTGGGTCGCCATCGTCGCGCGGGCCCAACAACGGCGGTGGTTTGGGCCGAGCGTCGACGGCGACGTTCTGACGTCGCTGTTCTGGTCGGCTTCGGTGGGCCAGCTGGTGGTCAAGAACTCGGTGTACCGGAAGCTGGCGCCCGAGGCGCTGGTGGCGCTCTTTCGAGCCATCATGGACTTCTGATCGAACGCGATCGCAGTCGAGATGTGCCGGTACGGGCGCGCCGTGGCGGAGCGGATCAGCCAGGTGGAGGAACGGCAGCGCACCTAACGTGCACGGCACTGCGATACACGCGACGCGGGGCCCGTCGCCCCAGTTGAAGCGATGCGTCAGCACTCGAGTCGAGACGCCTTGGTACGCGCGAGCCGTTGTCAGGGTGGTGGTGGCGTTGACCAGGGCGAGTCCGTGCGGTACGCCGTGGCGCATCGGGTCGCGAGATCACGACTGGGTCGGGACCACTTGCGACGAGAGTGTCGCGCCTGACGCGAGAGGCGTTCAGTCGCGATAGCGCACCTCTCCTGGCGCCACCCGTAGGCGGTGCGACGTAGGGCGTTGCGTGGTCGCGGCCGAAGGTCATCGTCCGCTCCGAACTGCCTGGCGACAGTGCATGCTCGACGCCTCGATGCAGAGGTAACGAGAGATGAATGTGTAGAAGAACACTACACAATAATGATGCGAAAGCATATTTAACAATGACTATGTGAGTTTCTATTTCATAAAGAACGAGGGAGAATATTTTGTCGAATTATGCTACTTTCGTCTTGATTCCGCTTAACTATGGTATTTCTGCTGGTTTTGCGAGCATGAATCGTCGGTACCACTGGTTCTAATGAATTAATAGGTGAAGGCGTTGTACGGCGGAACAAGTTGAGTGAGACCGCCGTTGTAGACGAGATCCGTCGGATGGAGGTTTTGCTCATGGGGGGGATGTACGCTCTGCGCACGGTGGTGGCGGCGGCGGTGCTGACGGGCACGGCGGCCCTGACCGCCATCGGCGCCACGCCCGCGGGCGCGACGACGGTCAGTGATATTTCGACGATCGCGGGCTCGACGTTGGGAGGAGTTGCCGCCACGTCGACCAACATCGGCGTTAGTGGTGCTGCCTACGTGCCCGGAGGCGCGGGGGGCTTCTACGTCGCCGACAGGACGCACGGCGTCATCTGGAGGGTCAGCAGTGCGGGTACCGCCACGGTGTTCGCCGGCAACGGCGCGACCACTCAGTTCGCAATTGCGACGGGCCAGGTGGCGACGTCCTTTCCCCTATCCCAGCCGTCCGCGCTCGCCGTCGACTCGGCTGGCAACGTTCTGTTCGCCGTGAGCGGTGAGATCGTCGACGTCGTCGCGGTGGCGGCTTGTTCCTCGTCGTGCCCGTACGGCCTGTCATCCATGACGGTGGGCGACATCTACACCATCGCCGGCGGCGGCAGTTCGACGGCAAGTGCAGTCTCGGCCACGTCGGTGTCTCTATCCCAGCCGTCCGCGCTCGCCGTCGACGCTCAGCACAACCTCCTCATCTCTGATTCGCAGCACAATCTCGTACGGGTCGTCGCGTCGAGCACGGGGACTTTCTATGGCCAGTCCATGACGGCGGGCGACATCTACACGATCGCGGGTGACGGGACCTCGGGGTTCACGGGCGACGGCGCCGCCGCCACCTTGGCTGAGTTGAATTTCCCGCAGGGCATAGCCCTCGACAGCGCCGGCAACGTCCTGATCGCCGACACGGGCAACAGTCGAGTTCGTCTCGTCTGGGAAGCGTCAAACTGCTCGTCGTCGTGCGGCTACGGTCTCACCTCGGCGACACAGGGCGACATCTACACGATCGCGGGTGGCGGTTCACCGACAAGTGGCAATGGGGATG
>JAJZYE010000184.1 GCA_021806055.1 Actinomycetes bacterium
CTACGGCGTCGAGATCCTCCAGGCGGTCGGCGTGACCGCGCTGACGCGCGAGGACGAGTCGTGGACGTCGGTGACGACGTCCACGGGCTCGCGCTATCGCGCCCGTGCGGTGTTGGTGGCCACGGGGTCGCTCTACCGGCGTACCGGTGCCGAGGGCGAGGCCGACCTCATCGGCGCGGGTATCCACTTCTGTGCGACCTGTGACGGACCGTTCTACCGCGACGCCGACGAGCTGGTCGTGATCGGCGGGGGCAACAGCGGGTTGGAGGAGGGCCTCTTCCTCACGCAGTTCGCTCGCCACGTGAGCGTGGTCGAGTACGCCGACGCGTTGAGCGCCAGTCGCATGGTCCAGGACAAGGTGGCGCGCGACCCGGCGATGTCGACGTTCACCTCGACGGCGGTGGTGGCCTTCGAAAAGGGGGAGGGGGGCAAGCTGACCGGGGTGGTGCTGGAGGACCGACGCACCGGTGAGCGGCGCACGCACGCGGCCCAGGGCGCCTTCGTCTTCATCGGTCTGGACCCCAACACGGGATTCCTGCGCGACGCGCTCACGCTCGACGAGGACGGCTTCGTCGTCACCGACGAGCAGTTTCACACCTCGATGCCCGGCGTGTACGCCGCGGGCGACGTACGCCGCGGCTCGACCAAGCAGCTGGCGTCGGCGGTCGGCGAGGGGGCGGCCGTGGCACTGGCGATGCGCTACCACCTGGAGCGGGTGGGCGCCGGGCGCTAGACCGCCAGAGCCTCGGTGATGATCGCGCCGACCTGGTCGAGCTCGATGAGGAAGCCGTCGTGGCCGGCGGGCGAGGTGATCAGACGCACCGGACCGGCCCGCGCGACGAGCCGCGCCAACTCCTCCTGGAGCTCACGCGGGTAGAGCCGGTCCGAGGCGATGCCCCCGACCGTGAGCGGCACGCGCACGCGCTTCAGGGCGGCCACGACACCCCCGCGCCCGCGTCCGACGTCGTGGTGGTTCATGGCCTCGCTCAGCACGACGTAGCTGTTGGCGTCGAAGCGGGCCGCCAGCTTCTCGCCCTGGTATCGGAGGTAGGACTCGATGGCGTAGCGGCCGCCGTCGAGCACGGCGCGATCATCCTGAGGCTCGCGGCCGAAGCGTTCCTCGAACTCGGTCCAGGTGCGGTAGCTGAACTGGCCGATGCCGCGCGCGATCGCGAGACCCCCACGGGGGGGCGGGCCCCCGTAGTAGTCGCCACCCGCGTAGTAGGGGTCGGCTTGGATCGCGCGCACCTGCAGCGAGCACAGGGCGATCTGGTCGGCGGTCCCCGCGGCTCCCGCCGCCAGGACCACGGCGCGCGCCACGCGCTCGGGGTAGCCGAGCGCCCACTCCAGCGCGCGCATCGCCCCCATGGAGCCGCCGACGACCGCGGCGAAGCGCGCCACGCCGAGGTGGTCCGCGAGAGCCGTCTCGACCGCGACCTGGTCGCGGATGGTCACCACGGGGAAGCGTGACCCGTAGGGGCGGTCGTCGGGGGCGAGGCTGGAGGGGCCGGTGGTTCCCTGGCATCCCCCCAGCACGTTGGGGCACACGACGAAGTACCGATCGGTGTCCAGGGCGCGGCCCGGTCCGACCAGCCCGTCCCACCAGCCGGGTGTGGGATGCCCGGGGCCGGCGGGCCCGGCCACGTGCGAGTCGCCCGTGAGGGCGTGCAGGACCAGTACGGCGTTGCTCGCGCGCGCGTCGAGCTCGCCCCAGGTCTCGTAGGCGATGGTCACCGACGCCAGGTGCCCGCCCCCCTCGAGGTCCACGCCCCGTCCGCCGTGGTCGAGCGTGACGAACTGGCGCCGCCCTGGCTCGTCGCCGACGCGCCAGAAGGTGGGGTCACTCACGCCGCGCGCGCGGCCGTGAATCCCGTCTCGAGGTCGGCGAGGATGTCGTCGATCGACTCGACGCCGATGGAGAGGCGGATGAGATCGGGGGTCACCCCGGAGGTCGCCCGCTCGTCGTCGCTCAACTGGGAGTGGGTGGTCGACGCCGGGTGGATGGCGAGGCTGCGCACGTCACCGACGTTAGCGAGGTGGCTGATCAACCCGAGCCCTTCGATGAAGCGGCGTCCGGCCGGAGCCCCGCCGCGGATGCCGAAGGAGATGATCGCCCCGGCACCGCGTGCCAGGTAGCGCTGCTGGCGCTCGTGCCACGGGCTCGAGGCCAGCCCGGCGTAGGCGACCCATTCGACGTCGTCGCGCGCCTCGAGCCACTGGGCCACGGCGGTGGCGTTAGCCACGTGGCGCTCCATGCGCAGACTCAGGGTCTCGAGGCCCTGGAGCAGGAGGAAGGCGTTGAAGGGCGACAGAGCCGGTCCGGTGTCGCGCAGGTACTGCAGTCGCGCCTTGAGCACGAAGCGCGCGGCGAAGAGCGGCGCGGGCAGTTGGGCGAAGACCAGACCGTGGTAGGAGGGGTCGGGCTCGGTGAAGCCCGCGAAGCGGCCGCTCGCCTCGTAGTCGAAGGAGCCGCCGTCGACGATCACCCCGGCGATCGACGTGCCGTGGCCCCCCAGGAACTTGGTGGCCGAGTGGATCACGATGTCCGCGCCGTGCTCGAGCGGGCGCGCGAGGAACGGGGTCGCCAGGGTGTTGTCGACGACGAGGGGGACGCCGTGGCGGTGGGCCACCGCCGCGACCCCCTCGAGGTCGAGGACGTCGCCCTTGGGGTTGCCGAGCGTCTCGCCGTAGAAGGCGCGGGTGGTGGGGCGCACCGCCGCCGCCCAGGCGTCGAGGTCGTCGGGGTCCTCCACGAAGGTCGTCGGGATGCCGAGCTTGGGCAGGGTGTGGCGCAGGAGGTTGTAGGAGCCGCCGTAGAGTGACGCGGCGGCCACGACGTGGCCACCGCCTTCGGCGAGGTTCAGCAGGGTCACGGTCTCCGCGGCCTGGCCCGAGGCCACGGCCAGCGCGGCCACCCCGCCTTCCAGGGACGCGACCCGCTCCTCCACCACGGCCTGGGTGGGGTTCATGATGCGCGTGTAGATGTTGCCGGGCTCGCTGAGATCGAAGAGCGCCGCCGCGTGATCGGTGTCACGAAAGACGAAGCTGGTGGTCTGGTAGATCGGCGTCGCGCGCGCGCCGGTGGTCGGGTCGGGCGCGGCTCCCGCGTGCACCTGTCGCGTTTCGAATCCCCACTCGGCCATCGCCACCTCCGTCGTCGCGGGGGCGAACCCCGCTCTCGCCATAGTAGATAAATATGATGGAACTAGTCAACTACTAGACCCAGACCCGCGGCGCATCGCCCGGCGGTGCTGGCTCGCCACCGTACCGCACGGCGGCGCCGGCCGTCACTCCAACAGCGACAGCCACCGCTCCTCGGCGTCGCGTAGCTGGCGCGTCACGTCGTCCAGCTCTCGGCCGAGGCGCGTCTGCTCGACGTGGTCGGCGGCGCTCAGGACGCGCTCGTTCAACGTCCGTCGTCGGCGCTCGAGGCTCGTCATCGTCTTCTCGGCCTCGCGCAGGGCGCGGCCGCGCGGCACCACCGACCCTTCGTCGCCGGACTCGCCGGCTCGTGGCGACGCGGTGGAGCGGGCGATCCAGCCGTCGACGCCGCCGGGCATCTCGGCCACGGTCCCGCCGCGCACCTC
>JAJZYE010000185.1 GCA_021806055.1 Actinomycetes bacterium
ATCACCGAGTGGATAAAGTTTCGCTCCTCCGAGGCGATTGCCGCGTCCTCGTGGGCCACGTCGGCCATCGCCAGAACTTCGGACTCGGTCATACGCGGTCGCTCGCCGCCGACACCGAACAGACGGATGACGGCTCGGGCCACCGCGAGCAGCACCGCCGAGGTCCACCGCACCGGCCACCAGCGCAGGAGCGCGCGCACGACCGGCGCGGTCACCAGCGCCGCGGTGTCGGGGTGAGCCACTGCGAAGTTCTTGGGGATCGCCTCGAAGACGACGAAAATCACGACCACCTCGACGACCGTCGCGATGAGCACGCCCGCGGCGCCGAAGAGGTGGCCCGCGATCACCCCGACCATGGTCGCCGACACCAGCTGGCACACCAGAGTCAGCAGCAGCAGCGGGTTCAAGAACTCCTCGGGGCTCTCGGCCAGTTGCTCCAGCGCGTCGGCTCCGCGACGCCGGGCCTCGCGCAGCGAGCGGGCCCGCGAGCGCGTCGTGCGCGTGAGCGAGGTCTCGGCGAGCGCCAGGAACCCCGACACGGTGAGCAACACCACCACGCTGGCCGTCAGGTAGGTGTCACCGGCCGACCACGCGACCGCGATCACGCGCCGTTCCGGTGGTGACGAGCCAGCAGCTCGCGCTCCCGGGCCTCCATGCGCTCGGCCTCCTCGTCCTCCTCGTGGTCCCATCCGAGCAGGTGCAGGACGCCGTGGACCACGAGGAGCGCGACCTCGTCGTCGAGGGAGCACTCGTGGTCGAGGGCGTTGCGCGCGGCGACACTCGGGCAGATCACGATATCGCCGATGAGCTGGGGGATTTCGGGCGGCGCCGACTCCACCGGACCAGTACCGCCGGCGTCGGGCACCCGACCGGTGGGCTCGTCGTCGGCGTCGATCGGGAAGCTCAAGACGTCAGTGGGCTCCGCGCGACCCATGAACTGCTGGTTGAGCGCCGCGATGGACGACTCGTCGACGAAGAGGAGTGACACCTCGGCCGGACCACGCACGCCCTCGTCCGCCAGCGTCGCGCGGGTCAGACCCACCCAACGGTCCAGGTCGACCACGTGCTCGTGCTGCTCGTCGGCCGCGTAGATGTCAACGTCGCTCACGACGGCGCCCTCTCGTAGGCGTCGACGATGTCGGCCACGATGCGGTGACGCACCACATCGCGCCGCCCCAGGTGCACGAACGTGATGCCCTCGACTCCCTCGAGCAGCTCTTCGAGCTCGAAGAGCCCACTGCGTCGCCCGTTGAGGTCGACCTGGGTCACGTCGCCGGTGACGACGACCTTGGAGTTGAAACCAATGCGGGTCAGAAACATCTTCATCTGCTCGGGCGTCGTGTTCTGCGCCTCGTCGAGGATGATGAACGAGTCGTTGAGGGTGCGCCCTCGCATGAAGGCCAGTGGCGCCACCTCAATGGTGCCGTTGGTGATGAGGCGCTGGGCCCCCTCGGGACCGACCATGTCGTAGAGCGCATCGTAGAGGGGGCGCAGGTAGGGGTCCACCTTGGCCATCAGGTCGCCCGGCAGAAACCCCAAGTGCTCGCCGGCCTCCACGGCGGGACGCGTGAGCACGACGCGCTGAACCTGGCGGCGCTGCAGGGCGGCCACGGCCGCGGCGACGGCGAGATAACTCTTGCCCGTGCCGGCCGGTCCGATCCCGAAGGTGATGGTGGACGACTCGATCGCGTCGGCGTAGCGCTTCTGGCCAGCGGTCGAAGGTCGAATCGAGCGACCTCGCACGGCGCGGGCGACCTCGTGGACCAGCACCTCGCTCGGGCGCAGGTCGTCGTTGACCATGTCGATCGTGCGCGTCACCTTCAGCGCATCGAGCGCCTGACCGCTCTGCAGCACCAGAACCAACTCGTCGAAAAGTCGCAGCACGGCGGCGGCGTCGGGACCCTGCACCGAGATCCGATTGCCCTGGACCAGGACGCGCGAGTCAGGGAACGCACGCTCCACGACGCGCAGGTGCTCGTCGCGCGGACCCAGCAGCGCGCCCATGAGGTGCGTGTCGCTCACGTAGGTCGTCGCCGTCACGGCCTCGTCCATCGAGGCGTCAAAACTCATCCCGGGGGCCACGCCAAGCGCCGTCCCCCCAGCAGGTGCACGTGCAGGTGGGCCACGGACATCTGCGCATCAGCGCCGACGTTGATCACCAACCGATAGCCACTCTCGCGGATCCCCTCGATCGCGGTCACGCGCTGGGCGAGGAGGACCAGGTCATCGACCACCCCGCCGTGCGAGACCGCGACCTCGTCGGCGCTGTTGATGTGACGCTTGGGGACGACCAGCACGTGCACCGGCGCCTGGGGGGCGATGTCGTAAAACGCGTACGCGGTCTCACTCTCGGCCACCGGCGTCGAGGGGACCACGCCGGCGACGATCTGGCAGAACAGGCAATCGATCATGTCGTACCCTCATCTTTACCCATCCGTGACCCGTGCAGCGAAAATCCCCAGCCACCCGTCGCAAAGGCCACCGCCGCGGCCGCCACGACGGCCGCGGTGTCGGCGCGCAGCACCGTCGGCCCTAGCGACAGCCGGCGGTGCTCGACACCCCATTCACCCGGGGCCCAGCCGCCCTCCGGGCCGACGGCCACGCTGGCGCACCCACTCCAGTCAGGGTCACCGCCCAGCTCCGCGACGGCCACGTCGCCGGGCACGTGGCCCACCTCCACCGGATCGGTCACCACCGGGAAGTACGTCCGCCGGCACTGGCCACACGCCTCGCGGGCGATCCGTCGCCAGCGCGCCAGCACCTTGTCGCGCGCCTCCCCTCGCCAGCGCACGACCACGTACTCGCTCAGCAGCGGCACGATAGTGCCAACGCCAAGCTCGGTGGCCTGGGCGACGCTACGCTCCGCGCGGTCCCCCTTGAGCGGTGCCAGGTAGAGCGTCGTCGCCGGTGGCACCGGATCGACGACAACGTCGCTCACGCGCGTCAGCCCGCTCGCGGTGACGTCGCAGAACGACCACGCCCCGCGCCCGTCGGTCACCACGACCTCCTCGCCCTCACGCGCGCGCAGCACGGTACGCAGGTGGTGGTGCGCGTCGCGCGACAGCTCCGGGTTCGCCGGATCCTCCACCGCCAGCTGCGTGAGGGCTCCCACGCGGCGGGGCCACGCCAGCAGCGTCACCGCTTAGCCCCCCGATGCCGGGCGAAGCGGCCGGCGGGCGGGCGCACTTGTTCGCCGCGGTGCTGCGCCAACTGGCGCAGCAGGTCACTCGACGTCTCATCCAGCTCCTCGGGAACGTCCACCACGAGGTGCACGTACAGATCGCCACGACCACGACCGTGGAGGTGCTCGACGCCCTCGTGGCGCACGCGCTGCACCGTGCCGTTGGCACTGCCCGGTACCACGTCCAGAGTGACGCTGCCGCGCAGCGTGGGTACCTCAATGGTGGCGCCCAGCGCCGCCTGCGTGAAGGCCACGTGCGCCTCATGATGCAAGTCGTCGCCCACCCGCTCGAAGCGGTCGTCGGGCCGGACGACCAGGGGCACGAAGAGACGACCATTGGGCCCGCCGCGCAGCCCGGCCGGACCTCTTTCGGCGAGG
>JAJZYE010000186.1 GCA_021806055.1 Actinomycetes bacterium
ATCGGGAGCGACGACGTGGGGTGACGACGTGGGGTGACGACGTGGAGTGACGACGTGGAGTGACGACGTGGAGTGATGGTCGCTCGCCCGCGCACCGGTCGGAGTCGCGTACGTGAAGTGACCCGTGTCGCGACGGACCAAAAGCGCGTTCGACGTCGGACGAGGGAAACGCGATACGGCACGTACCACGTCCTAGAGTGAGGCCCATGGACACCTGGGACGCCATCCGAGCCCGACGCAACGTGCGTACGTACCAAGACCGGCCCATCGCGGGGGACGATCTCGATCGGATCCTCGAGGCCGCGTGGCGATCGCCGTCGGCATCCAATCGCCAACCGTGGGACTTCGTCGTCACGACTGATCGCGCCACCATGGCGGAGCTCGCCACGGTCTGGGCGGGCGCACGGCACCTCGCCGACGCCGCCGCCGTCGTGGTGATGACACTGCGCCGACCCGACGAGGAGCGCTTCGTCGGCATCGACCAGTACGACCTGGGACAGGCCACCATGGCGATGATGCTGGCCGCTGCCGACCTGGGCATCGGTTCGGGACACGCCGCCATCGGCGACCAGGTGGCCTGCCGACTGATCCTCGGCGTGCCCGAGGATCGGATCTGCGCCTACATGCTGGCGCTGGGTTACCCCGCCGATCGCCCACTCGCGCCGATCGACCACCCCGATCGTCGCCCCTTCGATGAGGTCGTCCACCGCGGTCACTGGTAGGCGGTAACCCGTCCGTCGATCACCCTCGACCAGCCCGTCGCGGACGCCCGTCGCCGGCGACCCGCTAGCGTCGAACGTAGTTCAATCGCCCCCAACCCCGAGGGCCGCACCGAGTGACACTGGAGGTACGTCATGACTGTTCCCCGCCGCACACTAGGAACGGGGGCCGCAGCCCTCGAGGTGTCCGCAGAGGGCTTGGGCTGCATGGGGATGTCCGAGTTCTACGGACGCGGTGACGAAGCCGAGTCCGTCGCGGTCATTCACGCCGCACTGGACGCGGGCGTCAACTTCTTGGACACCGCCGACATGTACGGCCCGTTCACCAACGAGCAGCTAGTCGGCCGTGCCATCGCGCACCGTCGCGACGAGGTGGTGCTGGCCACGAAGTTCGGCAACGAGAGACGACCCGACGGGACGCGCGTAGGCGTCAATGGCACGCCGCAGTACGTGCGCCAGGCGTGCGACGCGAGCCTCGCGCGACTCGGCGTCGATCACATCGACCTCTACTACCAGCACCGGGTCGACCCTCACGTCCCGGTCGAGGAGACCTGGGGAGCGCTCGCCGAGCTCGTCGCGGCCGGCAAGGTACGCCACCTCAGCATCAGCGAGGCCGCGCCGGCCACGATACGTCGTGCCCACCAGGTGCACCCGATGACCGCGGTCCAGACCGAGTGGTCACTGTGGTCACGTGACGTCGAGGACGACGGCGTCTTGGACACGGTACGCGAGCTGGGCATCGGCTTCGTGGCCTACTCCCCGCTCGGGCGGGGATTCCTGTCGGGCGCCATTCAACGCATCGACGACCTCGAGCCCGACGACTTTCGCCGCCACTCACCTCGATTCCAGGGCGAGAACTTCGAGAAGAACCTCGAGCTCGTCGAGCACGTTCGCCAACTTAGCGCCGAGCGACGCGTGACACCCAGTCAGCTGGCTCTCGCGTGGGTGTTGGCGCAAGGCGAGGACGTGGTCCCCATCCCGGGCACCAAGCATCAACGCTATCTGGACGAGAACATCGCGGCGCTCGCTGTCCACCTCAGCGACGACGACCTTCGAGCGCTCGACGCCGCAGCCCCCGTCGGCTCGGCCGCGGGAGAGCGCTACGCCGACATGTCCACCGTCTACCGCTAAACCCGCGCTGCGCGGGCGCGGCGCACTGGTGACGACGGTGATCCCCTAGGCTCGCCGAAGGATCTCGGGAGGGTCACGGTGACGGACACGCAGACGCCACGCACCACGCGCATCGCGCACCCCGCTATCGCGCTCATCACCATCGCCCTGGCCCAGCTGATGGTGATGCTCGACATCACCATCGTCAACATCGCACTGCCCACACTGAAGAACTCCCTGCACTTCTCGACCGCCAACCTGGCGTGGGTGATCGACGCCTACGTGCTCACCTTCGGGGGCTTCCTCCTGCTCGGCGGACGACTCGGCGATCTCCTGCGTCGACGCCGCATGCTGATGATCGGCGTCGCCCTCTTCGCCCTCTCCTCGCTCGCCGGCGGGCTCGCGACCAGCTCGGCCCTGCTCATCAGCGCGCGGATCGTCCAGGGGCTCGGGGCGGCCATCGCGTCGCCCACGGCTCTCTCGCTGGTCGTCACCACGTTCCCCGAGGGGCACGCCCGCCACCGAGCGATGGCGGTCTTCGCGGCCATGACCGCAGCGGGCGGGGCCACCGGGCTCGTGCTGGGTGGCCTGCTCACCGAGTACGCGTCGTGGCGCTGGGTCTTCTTCGTCAACGTGCCCATCGGCGCCGTACTGCTAGTCCTCGCCCCCCTCTCGCTCCCGCGGGGGGAGGTCGGGCGCGGCCGCGTGGACCTCCTCGGAGCGCTCTTCGTCACGGGATCGATGTCGAGCCTCGTCTACGGCCTCGTCCGGGGGCCCGAGGCGGGATGGGCTCACGCCAGCACCCTCACGGCCTTCGTCGGCGCCGCGGTTCTCCTCGTCGCCTTCGTGCTCGTCGAACTCCGCGCCACCGCACCCCTCGTGCCCCTGAGCTTCTTGCGCCACCGCGGTCGTGGTGTCGGCTACCTGATCATGGTGCTCGTCGGCGGGGTCATGTTGTCGATGATCTACTTCCTGACCCAGTTTCTACAGACCATCCTCGGCTACTCCCCCCTACTCGCCGGTGCGGCCTACCTCCCCGTCCCCATCCTCGTCGCGAGCAGCAGCCAAGTGGTCTCGCGCTTCGTCGGGCACCTCGGTGTGAAGCCATTCCTCATTGCCGGACCACTTCTCATTGCCGCCGCCCAGTTCACCGCCGCGACACTGCACGCGGGCTCCTCGTACACGGTCGCCTTCGTGGCCCTATGTCTCATGGGACTGGGCATGGGTCTCGTCTTCGTCCCCCTGATGCTGAACGCCGTGTCGTCCGTCGACCACGGACGAGCCGGACTGGCGTCGGGCCTGCTCAACACCGCCCAGCAGATCGGCGGCTCGATCGGACTCGCCGTTCTGGTGAGCGTTTCCACCGCGACCCTCCAACGAGGGGCCACGCACCACGGATCCGGCGCCGCCCTCACCAACGCCGTGTCCGCCTTCCAAAATGCTCTCCACGTCGGCGGCGCAATGGCGCTACTCGCCTTCCTCGCAGCCTGGACACTGCCGCAAACGCGCCCCCGTCGAGGTTCCCTGGAGATCCTCGCCCCCCTCGAGTGACGCCTCGCGGCGCCGCTAACCGGGCCGGGCGCGGCCAACGGGGCCCCGACGTGTCGATCCCGACGGTGACACCTCCAACGCAAGGCGACGGCCCGACGCGGGCCGTCGCCTTGATCACTGTCACCGCGTAGAACTGCCGACGCCAAGTCGTGCCGTTTCAATGGTCCACGT
>JAJZYE010000187.1 GCA_021806055.1 Actinomycetes bacterium
CGCCACCCTCATCGCGTGAGGTCAGACGGGGCCAATTCAATACTCGATACCCTTCATCGCGCGGATTCCCTGATCGTAGGCGTGCTTGATGACGCGCATTTCGGTGGCCGTGTCCGCCACGTCGAGGAGTTCCGCGGGAGCGCGGCGCCCGGTGATGATCAGGTTGGTGGAGCGGGGCCGGTGTGCGATCACCTCGAGCACGTCGTCCAGATCGATCCACCCGTAGACCAGTGCGTAGGTCATCTCGTCGAGGATCACCAACTGGTAGTCACCCGACGTGATCTTCGTGCGCGCCACCTCCCACGCGTGACGACCCTTGGCCACGGTCTCGTCGATATCGCGTGACTCCCAGGTGAACCCGTCGCCGAGTGACTGCCACTCGATCCCGAGGTGCTCGGCCAGCTTGCGCTCACCCGACTGCCACTTGCCACTCTTGAGGAACTGCACCACGCTGACGCGCCACCCTCGGGCCCAGGCCCGGCCCATCACGCCGAACGCGGCCGAGGACTTCCCCTTGCCGTCACCGGTATTCACCAAAACGAGCGAGTCCGCCCGACGCAGAGCGGGTGGGACGGCGGGTCTCTCTCGCGGCGTCTCGTCGCGGTCGATCTCGTCGCGATGGGTCTCGTCGCGATGGGTCTCGTCGCGATGGGTCTCGTCACTCGGGCTGCTTATCATGATGTCCTTTCACGTTGACGTCGGGGAACGACGATCACGTCACCGTCGTCGCTCCGTAGAACCTGAACCCTCGTGCCGAAGTGCTGATCCAGCGATCCCTCGACGAGGACATCCTCGGGCGTGCCGGTGGCGACGATCGCCCCGTCGGCGAGCAGGACCAGACGATCGGCGAACTGCGCCGCCAGGGTCAGGTCGTGCAGCGCGCTCACTACGGTGAGCTGGCGTTCGTGACGTAGCTCGTCGACGAGCTCGAGCGCCTCGACCCGCCGCCCAAGGTCGAGCGCACTGGTCGGCTCGTCGAGCAGCAAGATGGGCGCCTCCTGGGCCAGCGCCCGCGCCAGGACGAGTCGCTGCAACTCACCCCCCGACATCGCCCCCAGAGGGCGATCCGACATGTGCGCCAGCGAAAGCCGCGCGAGCAGTTCCCCACAGTAGAGGCGGTCCTGGGGACCCTCCGCGCCGAAGTAGCCGAGGTGCGGAAGTCGACCGAGTGCGACGTAGTCGATCGCGCGCATCTGCACCGGCAACTCGGGCTTCTGGGGCACGTAGGCCACCAACTGGGCGAGGTGGCGTCGCGACAGACCCGCCGTGTCACGTCCGTCGATGCGCACGGTGCCCTCGTAGGGGCTCAGGCGCGCCACGGCGCGCAGCAGGGAGCTCTTGCCCGCGCCGTTGGCCCCGATGACACCGAGCCACTCGCCGGGTGGGGCCGCGAGGCTCACGTCGCGTACGGCGACGGTCCGCTCGTAGCGCACGACGAGGTCCTCGACGCTCAGCGCACCGCGGGGACCGGACGAGGGGGTGCGCGAGCGCATCACAGTACGCCCTGCTGCGAGCGCCGCGAGCGCAGCACGAAGATGAAGAAGGGTCCACCGATGAACGCGGTCACCACTCCGAGGGGAACCTCACCGGGGGCCTCGAGCATCCGCGCGCCCAGGTCGGCGAGGATGAGAAAGGACGCGCCACTGATAATCGACACGGGAAGGACCACGCGGTAGCTCGCATTGGTGGTGAGGCGTACCAGGTGCGGGACGATGATCCCCACGAAGCCGATCAGGCCGCTCACCGACACCGCCGCGGCCGTGCCGAGCGTCGCGGCCGCCACGACCACGAGGCGCACCCGCTGCGGGTGGACCCCGATGGTGCTGGCCTCCTCCTCACCGACTCGCAGCGCGTCCAGCAGCCGGCGGTGGGCCAGCAGAACGGCGCCGCTCACCACCACGTAGGGCAGGATCAGGCGAACGTCGCTCCACGACGCCGTGGAGAGGCTGCCGAGGATCCAGGCATAGACGGGCTGCAGATCCGCGGCGTGCTGTTGCTGCAGGTTGGTCTGGACCGCAGTGAAGAGCGCAGCCACCGCGACTCCGGCGAGCACGATCGACGTGCCCGAGGACCGCTGACCGGTCCGCGCACCGACGAGGTAGGTCAGCGAGACGGCCGCGGCACCACCGAGGAAGGCGGCCACCGGCAGCCACTCGAAGGACGCGCGCGGCGTGACGATGGCGATCGTCGCCCCGAGCCCCGCGCCCGCGGCCACACCGAGCAGGTAGGGATCCGCGAGCGGATTGCGAAAGACCCCCTGATAGGCGGCGCCGCCGGCCGCGAGCATCGACCCGACCAGGCCCGCCAGGACAACGCGCGGCAGTCGGATCTGCCACACGATGGCGTTGCTCACCGCCGAGGCCGAGCTGTGGTAGTGGATCAGGGGGACGTGCGCGAGGAGCACACCGAGGACGGTGGCGAACGAAAGATTCGCCGGCCCGATCGCCGTGCTCACCACCACGACGACCACCAGCACAGCGGCGGCGACCAGCAGCGGGACCGTCGTCGACACGCCGGCGACCACCGAAGTGGTCGCCGGGACCGACCGCTCGTCGCGGCGAGGACGACGCCAACCACTCATCCGGCTACCCCTGGTACTTCTTGATGGCGTTGGCGACCGCCTGCAGGAGGTCCACGATCCTCGGCCCCCAACGCGAGGCGATGTCGGCGTTGAGGCTGATGATACGGCCGTGACTCACGGCGTTCAGGACCGACCAGCCCGGCCGTGCGGCCACCGACTGGGGCGTCACCCGGCAGCACGAGCCGTCGGTCAGGAAGATGTAGTCCGGGTTGGCCTGGAGGATGAACTCCGCGTTCAGCTGGGGATAGCCCCCGTTCGTATTCACTCCCGCCGCGTCGGCGATCGACGACAGGCCGAGGAGCCCCAGGAGCTGGCCCATGAACGTGTGCGACGTCACCGAGTAGTACGTGGGGTCGAGCTCGTAGTAGTAGGTCGTCCCGGCGGGCACGTGCGGCGTGGTGCGCACGATCTGGGCGATGCGGGCCTTGAGCCGACCGACTTCGGCCACGGCCCTGGCGTAGTTGCCCGTGGCCCGACCGAGTCCCAGGTACTGGTGATAGGCGACCGCCAGCGTCGGGGCCGCCGGGTCGTAGAGGACGGGAATCTTCAGCTTGGCCATCTGCGCGACGAATCCCGCCGGCTCGTAGGACACCACCACCAGGTCCGGGTGGTACCTCACCAACGCCTCGGCGTTCACACTGAAACCGTCGAGCTTGGTGATCGGGGCGTTCGGCGGGTAGTTCGAGTACTTGTCCACCGCGCGCACCTGCGGTCCGGCCCCGATGGCGTAGAGCATCTCGGTGGCCGTGGCGGACAAGGAGACGATCGACGTCGGTCGTGACGCAATGGTCACCTTCCCGCCCGCGCTGCGCACCGTGACCGGGAACGACGCTCGCGCACGCGACGGGGGGCTGGCCGCGCCGCTCGCGCTCGGCGCGAGAAGGAACATCGACGTGATTACCAGGGCACTGAGCCCCGATCGAACTGCTCTCATGGTCATCTCTCCGTTGACTGTGAACGGA
>JAJZYE010000188.1 GCA_021806055.1 Actinomycetes bacterium
GCCCGACGCCCCACGTACTCGCTCGTCACGGCGCTGGTCGTCACGGGGAGACGACGCCACGACGGGAAAGCTGACCAGGATGAACTCATCCTCGTAGGTCGCCGTGACCTGATCGCTGTAGTCCTCGAAGACGCCCATCATCCCCCGATTGTCCGCCTGGGTCTCCGCCGTGAAGGTCGTGATGCCGTACTGCGAGGCCACGATGGCCAGGTGCTCGAGCAACGACAGACCGATGCCCTGGTGCTGAAAGTCGTCCAGCACGACGAAGGCGACCTCCGCCTCGGCGGTCCCGGGGATCCGGTCGTAGCGCCCGACGCCCACGAAGCGAGCGTCATCGAGCACCACGAAGCCGAAACGATCCACGTAGTCCACCTGGGTGAGATGCGCCACCTCCTCCTCGGAGAGAACAGGGTGGAACGAGAAGTAGCGCCGGTAGACCGAGCGCGAGGACAACTTGGCGTGAAAGTCCACCAGGCGCCGCGCATCCGCCGGGCGAATCGGGCGCATCCGCAAATGGGCCCCGGTGCCGGTCACGAGGTCGAACTCCTGGTCCGCGGGGTACACCCATCGCCGCGCGTCATCGCCGAGCGCGACCGCCTCTCGCTGCGCCGGGTGCTGGTCGTCGGACATGGTCGCTCCGTTCACCCCCGACGGGTCCCCCACGGCTCCGTCTTAGCACGACGCCGACGGGCGCCGCGCGTTGCGCGCAGCGCCTCGCCCTACGAGGCGTCGGGATCGTCGCCGGGGGTCGGATCCGGGTTCACGCCCCGCTCGGCCTCGTCGCGCGCGAGGTCCTCGACCAGTCGTGCGATGGCGGCGTCGGTCTGCGGGCCGCCGCGGCCCTGGTGCTGCTCGAAGACGGCGGCCCCGAGCTCGCGCAGCAGGCCGTCGCGCCGACGACGCGCCTGGACCTCGTCCAGCTTCGCGGCGCCCGCCTTGCCCGCGACCTGCGCCTTCTCCTGCGCCTTCTGGGCCAGATCGGCCGCCTGTGACTTCACCTTGTCGAATAACGCCATCGCCACCTCCTTCTCCCCTCCGTCCTAGCAGGAATCGGTCCGCGTCACGCGGGCGCTCGCGCGGACCTCGCCGCGCACCACGCCGCTCACAGAGTGGCTCCCACGCGCAAGCCCTCCAGGACCGCCTCTTCCACCGTGCGCGGCGCCAGGCAGTCGCCCACGCTCACCACCTCCCCGTCCCAATCCACCAGCTGTGTCGCGAGGTCGGTCCGCGGCGCGTGCCCGGTCGCCAGCACGGTCGCGGTCACCCCCTCCACCCGCACGAGCTCCTCGGTGAGGACGTGCTGCAAGTAGACGGTGTCGGCGTCGACGCCGAACGGGCGCACCAGGGTCACGACGTCGACGCGCTCGCGCGCGAGCGCGCTCAGCATCGCGTCACGCACGTACTGCTGCAGCGCCTCACCCGCGGCGTAGCCCGCGACGCACAGCGTGACCCGTTGGCCGCGAGCGACAAGCATCCGCGCGACCCCAATCCCGACCCAGTCGCCACCCCAGTCCACGACCGCCACGTGGCCCTGACGCGGCGACGCGCCGCGCAGCACCTCCCAGGCGTCGTAGATCGCCGGTTCCCCGAGCACCTCGAGCGGTGGTCGATACGGCAGCGCACCGGTGGCGACGACGACCACGTCGGGTCGCTCGCGCGCCACCAGCGTCCCGTCGACGGTGCTGCGCGTCGCCACGTGCACGCCCGCACGGCGGGCCTCGGCCACGAGGTTGGTCGCGACGCCCCCAAACTCCTCACGACCGGGCAGGCGTTGCGCGAGCAGGACCTGGCCGCCGAGTCGGTCGTGCGCCTCGTGGAGGGTCACATCGTGACCGCGCGCGGCGGCCACCGCGGCGGCCTTCAAGCCCGCCGGCCCCCCACCGGCGACGAGGACCCGTCGACGGCGCGCCGGCGGGGCCAGGTGCTCGAACTGCAGCTCGCGACCCGTCTCGGGGTGTTGAATGCACGAGATCGGGTAGCCCGCGTGGAAGTGACCGATGCACGCCTGGTTGCACGCGACGCACGCGCGGATGTCGTCGGACCGACCGCTCGCCGCCAGGCGGGGCAGCTCCGGGTCACAGATCAACGCGCGGGTCATCACGCAAGCGTCGGCGTCGCCGTCGCGCACGAGGCGCTCCGCCTCCTGGGGCTGGTTGATCCGTCCCGCGACGAGAACCGGCACGGCGACTCGCTGCTTCAGACGCCGCGACAGCGGAGCGGTGTAGCCGTTCGCGAAGTGCATCTCGGGCACGATGTGGTCCGATCCCGCGAGGCTCGCCGAGGTACCCGTGGTGACGCTGACGTAGTCCACGAGCCCCCGCCCGGCGAGGTCAGCCACCGCGTCGAGCACGACCGCCTCGTCGAGTCCACCGGGGTCGGCGTCGCCGACCGACACCCGCAGACCCACCACCGCGTCCCCGACACGACCGCGGACCGACGTGAGGACGTCAGCCAGGAAGCGGCCCCGTCGCACGAGGTCACCCCCGTACGCGTCGTCGCGGAGGTTGGCGCGAGCGTCAAGGAACTGCGCGGGCAGGTAGCCGTGGCTCGCCACCACCTCGACGCCGTCGAGCCCGGCCCGCACGAGCCGGTGGGCGGCGGCGGCGTAGCCCTCGACGATCTCAGCGATCTCGGCGAGCGAGAGTGCCCTCGGCATGACGCGGAAGCGCTCGTTCGGCACCGACGACGGGGCGAGTGCGACGGGGCGCGTCCCGTCGCTGGACTCCATGACCTCGCGCCCCGGATGGAACAGCTGGCCGACAACGACGGTGCCGTACTCGTGCACCGCGTGCGCCAGCGCGGCGTACCCTTCGATGCACCGATCGTCCGTCGCCATCAGGACGTGGCTCGTGTAGCGCGCCGACTCGTGGACGCCCGCGACCTGCACCACGATCAGTCCCACGCCGCCTCGGGCGCGTGCGCGATGGTAGGCCACCAGACGCTCGGTGATCGCCCCTTCGTGCACCATGACCGTGTCGTGACCCGACGACACGATCCGGTTGACCAGCGTGCGCGATCCCAGACGCAGGGGGGTGAAGAGGTGAGGGAACTGTGGCACCGCAACCTCCGTCGAGCGACCTGGCCGGGCCGACACTAGCCTCGACCCGGCCCGCTCGACGCGACGCGGCCGCGTCGACGGCGCGGTGTGGCCACGGCGCTGGCGATCAGCACCACGGTCGCCGCGCCCTCGAGCACCGCGCACTCGACGGCGTAGGGCGATGACCAGACGTCGCGAAAGCCGAAGAGCCCGTGCACCACCGAAATCACGAAGCCCGTCAGAGTGCCCAGGGCGAACGCGGCGCCGCACAGCGCCGTCCACCGGCGCCACCGCACCAGCACGAGGACCCCGAGCAGACCGGCCATCACGACCTGGACCACGAAGAGCGGCCCGATGACCGGGATGTAGCGGTAGCCCACGTCGTGCCACAGGCGCCAGTGCTCGTCGCCCGACCACCACACCAGGCCCGCGCCCGCGATGCGCCCGCCCGCCGCGACGACACGACGTCGCGTGAGCCTGCGGTAACTCCTTCGCCCCACG
>JAJZYE010000189.1 GCA_021806055.1 Actinomycetes bacterium
GAAGAGTAGGAGCGAGCGCCACGCCAGGGGCGCCGCGATCAGCCCGATGCCCGAGCCCAACAGGATCAGCGTCAGGATGACGATGACGGGACCGAGGAGCCGCAGGGCGATGGGGGGTGGTCCCTTGCGGCGATACTGCGGATCTCCCCAGTAGTACTTGATGAATCGCCAGCTCGTCGACGTGATCTTGACCAGGACCGGGCCGATGAGGAGCACGCCGATAAAGACGTGGACCGTCAGCAGGCTGCCGATGCGCACGATCGTCACACCCTCGAGCGCGAGGAGGACCAGTAGCACCGACGCCAGAGTCCCGGTCAGACGCGCGTTCCCCTTGACGCCGCTGACGTCAGGTATCGCCGCGTGACGCGCGCGAGAGATGGTCGGTTGTGCCATGGATCGAAAGGGCCCCTTCGTCAACTCGGGTATCGGTCTCGCGGAAACTCGCGGGTAGCGGTCTCGTTGACCCATCTACGCTACCAACGCGACCCAGCGAGTTCGATAATGGACGCCTAAGAAATGACGAGCGCCCGATCGGTGGAGAGTGGCCTGATCGGCCAGGACCGCGTGGCCCTCGTGGAGCGGCGCCGCCTGGCCGCGTCGTGAGTACGCTCGACGTCATGGCCTCGTTACCGTTCACTGAGGGTCGCGCGCCCTTTGGCCCCTACGAGACGTGGTACCGCGTCACCGGCGATCCGTACCCGTCATCGCCACCACTCGTGGTGGTGCACGGGGGGCCGGGGGCCGCGCACAATTACACGTTGGCGATCGCCGGGCTGGCCGAACGGGGTCGGACGGTGATCCACTACGACCAGGTGGGTTGCGGGCGTTCGACCCACCTACCCGAGCGCGGTGCTGACTTCTGGACGGTGGACCTGTTCCTCGAGGAACTCGAGAACCTTCTGGGCTACTTGGGCGTGCGTGACGCCTACCACGTGCTCGGTCAGTCATGGGGTGGGATGTTGGCCAGTGAGCACGCGGTCACGCGGCCGAGGGGTCTGCGCTCACTGGTGCTGTCGAACTCGCCGGCGTCGATGGATCTGTGGGTGCGTGAGGCGGCTCGGCTGCGCGCGGCGATGCCCGAGCAGCTACGCGAGACCCTGGACCGACACGAGCGAGAGGGCACGCTCGACGACCCGGCGTATCTGGCGGCGACCCAGGCGTTCTATGACCGACACGTGTGCCGCATCGTGCCGAACCCGCCCGAGGTGCTCGCCACGATGGCCGCGATGAACGAGGACCCCACCGTGTACCACACGATGAACGGACCGAACGAGTTCTACTGCGTGGGTACGCTGCGGTCCTGGTCGATCGTGGAGCGGGTGGGGCGCATCGACGTGGCGACCCTGCTCATCAATGGGCGCTACGACGAGGCGACGCCGGCCACGATGCAGCCCTTCTTCGACGCGATCGGTGACGTGCGCTGGGAGGTTTTCGAGGAGTCGAGCCACATGCCCTTCGTTGAGGAGACGGAGCGCTATCTCGCGGTGGTGGAGGCGTTTCTGGCGGATCACGACTGATGGGCACGAGCGTGCCGCCTGCGGGCGCGCTGACGGTGCCCCGGCTCTTCACGCTCGATACCGTGATGGTCGACGTCGTGCTCGTGATTGACGCACTGCCCTCGCGCGGGGGGGACGCGGTCGCGTCGCGCCACCTGGTGGGTGCGGGTGGTGGCTACAACGTCATGAGCGCGGCCGCTCGCCAGGGGATGGCGGTGGTCTACGCCGGCCAGGTCGGGACGGGACCCTTCGCCGACATCGTCCACGCCGCGCTCGCCGGCGAGGGTGTCGTGACACCCATCGCGGCGGATCGCGAGCACGACGCCGGCCTCTGCGTGGTACTGGTGGACCGCAACGGGGAACGTACGTTCGCCACGGCTCCGGGAGCCGAGACGCTGCTCGATCGCGGCGCCCTCGACGGCCTCGACGTGGTGGCGGGCGACTACGTCTTCCTCTCGGGCTACAGCCTGGTCTACGAGCGCATCGGCACGTCGGTGACCCGGTGGGTGGCGGACTTGGACGACGACGTGATCGTCTCCTTCGATCCCGGACCACGCGTGGCGGACATCCGCCCGTCCTGGCGCACTGCCGTCCTCGAGCGGACGGACTGGCTGTTGACCAACGCGGCCGAGGCGCGGGCCATCGCACCTCGGGCGACCCTCGACGAGTCGTTGGCGGTTCTCACGGGAATGACCGGACGTCGCGGTGTGGTCGTGCACGACGGTGCGGCCGGGTGCGTGGTGGCGTGTCGTGGCGAGGCGCCGTGGCGAGTGGCGCCGTTCGCCACCCACGTAGTGGACACGAATGGCGCGGGCGACGTCCACGATGGGGTGTTCCTCGCGGCTCTGGCCGGTGGTGCGGAGCCGGTGGTGGCGGCCCGGTGGGCTAACGCCGCGGCCTCAATCGCCATCTCGCGCGTCGGCCCGGCGACCTGTCCCACGCGCGACGAGATACGAGGGCTGGTCGCGGGCTGAACGGTTGGCCGGGGCGCCGTGTGCCGTCAGGTCGAGGTTGCGCCGGCGATGAACTCGTCACTCCAGCGCGGAGCGCGCAGCACACCGCGCGGCGTGCGCAGGCGAAACACCGGCTTGATGTCCAGTACCGGCGTGCCGTCGATGCCGTCGAGCCCGCGCACGGTGAAAGATCGCTCGCTCAACTCGTCGATGGCGACGGTGGTCAGGAGCAGTCGGTTCGGGCGGTCGGGGTTGCGTTGGGCGAAGACCCCGACATCAGGCCAACGGTCGTTGCCGCGCGGGTGGCGGTGCCACGGTCCGGGTGGCACGTCTTCAGCCCAGTCGGCGAAGAAGATGATCTCGACGTGCGAGAACTCGTCGAGCCCCCGCAACGCCTCACTCGGCACGTCACGGGCCAACTCGACGGTGGACACGACATCGTCCCAGTTGTCGTCCAGCACCTCGTTGCGGTCGTTGCGGATGTAGCCAATGGCTCGTACGGACAGGTCCATGGCCCCACTGTACGACCCGCCGCCCGTGGCGGCGCGAGAGCGCTATCGTGGTGCGTTCGATCGGAGAGACGGCGATGGCGGAACTGACCTTCACCTACGGGACCATGGCCTCGGGCAAGTCGACCCTCGCCCTGCAGTTGTGCTGGCAGTTGCGTGAGGGACGCCGTGACGTGGCGCTGTGGACCTTCGGCGACCGTAGTGACACGGGGATGGTCACCAGCCGGATCGGCATCGAGGCGCACGCCGAGGCGATCGAGCCGGGCGCCGACCTGGGTGGTCACATCGCGCGACTGGCCGACGAGGGAATCCGCATCCTGGTCATCGACGAGGTCCAGTTCGCCAGCGCCGATCAGGTGGACGAGCTGGCGTGTCTCGTTGATGACCGGGGCGTCGACGTGCACGCGTTCGGTTTGTCCGCGGACTTCCTGCTTAACATCTTTCCGGGCTCGGCCCGTCTCTTCGCCATCGCCGATCGCGCTCACGAGCTGCCCCTCACCTCTACGTGCTGGTGCGGTCGGCGGGGCCGGTGTAACGCGCGCGTGGTCGACGGGGTCGTG
>JAJZYE010000190.1 GCA_021806055.1 Actinomycetes bacterium
ACAGCCCGATCGTCGGCTCCCATCCCGTGAGATCACGGAGCTTCGTCGCGTCACCGCGCAGGACGGGCAGCTCCACCGGTCGCACGAGCGCCTCGTCGCGCACGAGGCGCGCCCCGGGGAGGATTCGCCGGACCAGTTCCTGGGCCACGTCAGCGATCGACACGTCATGACCCGACGCGACGTGGTAGGTCTCGCCGCTGATCGCGTAACGAGCGAGCAACTGATAGGCGCGTACAACGTCGCGCACGTCGGTGAAGTCCCGGCGCGCGCTCAGATCCCCTACGGCCACCTCCTCACGACCGGTCTCGCGCGCGGCGAGCAGACGTCGCGCGAGGGCCGGCACGACGAACGACGGTGCCTGACCCGGTCCGACGTGGTTGAACGGTCGCACGATCACGACCCGCTGCCCACGGCGTGCGGCCTCGCGCGCAACCTGCTCCGCCTCGAGCTTGGACACGGCGTAGGGGTTGGCGGGCGCGGGCGGGTGCGACTCGACCAGGGGCAGGTCGCGCTCGTCCACGACGCCGTACACGTCAGCCGACGAGACCACCACGACCAACGGATCACCGCCAGACTCGCGCGCCGCGGCCAACACGTGACGCGTACCCGTCACGTTCACCCGTGCGTAGCCCCGCGGATCGCGCCACGACTCGCCGACGTGCGAGAGTGCGGCGAGGTGATAGACGACGTCGGGGGCCGCGCCGCGCAGTCGCGCGCCCACGGCGTCGCGATCAGTGACGTCGGTCTCACGGTCCAGGGCCACGACCTCCTCGCCGTCGGCGCGTAGGCGCGCCACGAGGTGGCGGCCCACGAAGCCCTCCGCCCCCGTGACGACGACGCTCACCGCGCCGCCATCGCGTAGGCGCGCCGGTGCTGGGCCAGTGACGCGTCCCACGAGAAGAGCTCCGCGCGACGCCGCGCGACGAGCCCGACGGCCGCGCGCTCGTCCGCGCCCAAGGTCAGTGCGCGAGCGAGTGCGTCGGCGAGCGCGTCGGCGTCGCCCACGGGGACCAGGGTCACCGCATCTCCCCCCACCTCGGCCATGACCGTGCCGGCGCTGGTCACGACGACCGCCCCGCACGCCAGGGCCTCCAGCACGGGCAGCCCGAACCCCTCACCGCGCGAGGGATACGCGACGACGCGGGCCCGGCGCAGCAGCACCGGCACCAGTTCGTCGTCGACGAAGCCGAGGCGCCGAATGCGCGCGGCGGCCGGATGACTCGCCACCAGCGTGTCGAATGCGTCGCCCCACCCGCGCTGGCCCGCGATCCAGAGCTCGACGTCGCGGTCCTCGCGCGCGAGCGTGGCGAAGGCGCCCAGCAGCACGTCGAGGCCCTTGCGCGGTTCGAGGGTGCCGACGAACGCCACGTAGGGCACGTGCGCGGGCCACCCCGCCCGACGCACGCTCTCGTCGTCGTCGCGGTCGCGGGCGTCGAATCGCGTCAGGTCCACGCCGTGGGGCGCGATGACCACGGGCGGGTGGTCGCCCAGGACCTCGTCCAGCACGTGGGCCGTGTACGCACTCACACTCACCAGGACCGCGGCGTGACGCGCCGCGTAGGCGATCGCGCGGCGGAAGTAGTGGACCTTGGCCGGCTCGTGCCACTCAGGATTCGTGAAGAACGTCAGGTCGTGAATGGTGACCACGCTGGGTGTCGAGCCGGTGCGCGGCATCGTGTAGTGGGGGCCGTGCCACACGTCGGCGGCGCGCGCGGCGGGACTGTGCCCCAGGACCAGCGCCTCGTAGGCCAGACGTAGCGGCCGCGCGGCCGGCACCGGGGCCACCACCCGCGAGCCCGGGGACCAGACACGCCACCGCGCGGCGTCATCGCGACGCGCGACCAGCGTGATCTCGTCGCCCCCCGCGGGCAGTCGCCGTGCGAGCTCCACGACGTAGCGCCCGGCCCCCGCGGGCTGCTCGGGCACCGCCGAAACGTCCAGCGCGATCCTCATGACCAGCCCGCCAGGTGGTCGAGAGCGCAGTTGCGCCACGTGAGGTCGGCGACCGCCGCGCGGCGTCGCGCGCGCGCCACGTCGTCGTCGGGCAGTGCCAGTGCGCGCACCAGCCCCTCGGCGATCGCCTCGACGTCGTGGGGATCGACCGTGATCGCGCCGTCGCGGCCGCTCACGCTCGGCGTCGGGGTGCTCACCACCACGCGAGAGCCGAGGTGCAGCGCCTCCACCGGCGGCAATCCCCACCCCTCGGCCAGGGGAACGTACGCGCACACGGCGGCCTCACGGTACAGACCAAGCAAGAGTGACCGTGCCACCGTTCCCAGCACCACGGCGTCGTCACTACCGACGTCACCCCACCCCAATGGGCCCACCATCACCAGGGGTCCCACGTCGTCGGCCCGAGCGCGCGCGAGCCGGTGGGCCGCCACGAGACGATCGAGGTTCTTACGGGGCTCACGAGTGCCGACGTACAGGGTGTAGGGACCGTCGACGCCCGCCTCGACGAGCGCGGCGCGCACTCGCGCCGCGGGAGCCGGTGCGACCTCGTCGTCCACACCCAGGCGCACGGGGTGCAGGCGAGCCTCGTCGATGCCTTCGGCGGCCAGGCGTGCCGTCAGACCCGGTGACGAGGTAAACACGACGAGGTCATGGCGATGACGGATGAGGGCCAGGCGTCGTTCGTGGAAGCGCACGCCCGCCGGCGTGGACGACGTGGCCTCGTCGCGCCACAACAGGTCGTGCACTGCGACCGAGTGCCGCGAACCACCAGCGCCACCGGCGAAAGGCCCCGCCATCGACGTGGCGTGCACGACGGTAGCGTCGCGCGGCACGCCGAGTGGCCAGTACGGCCAAAGACGAACCAGGAGCCGCGACGACACCGGCGCCCGCGACAGTCGCAAGGACAGCGCCGTCAGCGCAGTCGGCACCTCGCCGCGTGGTGCGACCCCCACGAGCCCGTCCCCCCACTCCAGTTCGCGAAGACCTCGCACCAATCCCGCCGCGTACGTGGCGATTCCTCCGGGTTGGGGCCGGTAGAACTGGTCGACGCTCAGGGCGACGCGGCTGCTCATGCGGCTCCCTCGACAACCTCGCGGTAGAGGGCGAGGTAGGAGTGCGCCGCGCTGGCGGGAGCGAAGTCGCGAGCGCGCGCGTAGCCCGCCGCGACCAGAATCGCGCGACGAGCGTCACTGTCCCACACCTGGGCCACCGCGTCGACCAGCTCGTCGTCGCGATCGACGAGAACGGCCGAGCCGTCGAGCAGTTCACGCGTACTCGGCGTCGCGCGCGCGACGGTCGGCACGCCCGCGGCGAGCGCGGCGAGCGCGAAGGACGGGAACCGAGCGCCATCAGAGAGGTGCACCACGACGCGCGCGACGCCGAGCGCGTCGCGCGCATCGCGCCGGGGACGCACCGTCAGCGTGGCGTCCAGCACGCGTACGCGCTGGCCGACCGACTCGCTCGCGATGACGAGCACGCGGGCGCCGCGCGCACTCGCCATCGCCGAGAGCCCATCGATCACGGCGAGAAGGTTGGCGGCCGCTCCGGTCACGTTCACCACG
>JAJZYE010000191.1 GCA_021806055.1 Actinomycetes bacterium
CCGAGGCGGGATCGACCGCGAACTGCACGTTCGAGCCGCCCGTCTCGACGCCCACACGCCGCAGCACCGCGAAGGCGTCGTCGCGCATGGCCTGATACTCCACGTCCGACAGGGTCTGGGCCGGGGCGACCGTGATCGAGTCGCCCGTGTGCACCCCCATGGGGTCCACGTTTTCGATGCTGCAGACCACGACGCAGTTGTCCGCGCGGTCGCGCATCACCTCGAGCTCGTACTCCTTCCAGCCCGCCACCGACCGCTCCACCAGGATCTCGCCGATCGGCGACGCACTGATGCCCTCGGCGGCGAGGCGCACCAGGTCCGTCGCCGAGTGCGCGATACCCGTCCCGGCACCACCGAGGATGTAGCTCGGCCGGATGATGATCGGCCAGCCAATGGACTGCGCGATCGTCAACGCCTCGTCCACGTCACGCGCGAACCCCGACTCGGGCACCGCGAGACCGATGTCCGCCATGGCGGCCTTGAACAGCTCGCGATTCTCGGCGGTCGCGATGGCCTCGGGACGTGCACCGATCACTTCCACGCCGAGGCGTGCCGTGACGCCCCGCTCGACCAGCGTCATCGTCAGGTTGAGCGCGGTCTGGCCACCCAGCGTCGGCAGGAGGGCGTCGGGCCCCTCGCGTTCGAGGATGTCGGTGACCACGTCGACGTCGAGGGGCTCCACGTAGGTGACGTCCGCGGTGGCCGGGTCGGTCATGATGGTCGCCGGGTTGGAGTTGACCAGGACCACGCGGTAGCCCTCCTCGCGCAGGACCTGGCAGGCCTGGGTGCCCGAGTAGTCGAACTCGCACGCCTGCCCGATGACGATGGGACCCGAGCCGATCACCATGATGGTGTGCAGGTCGTCGCGCCGTCCCACTACTGCACCTCCCGTACGCCGTGTCCGAGCAGGGCCTCGAATCGCTCGAACAGGTAGCGCGCGTCGTGGGGGCCGGGGCCCGCCTCGGGGTGGTACTGCACCGAGAAGCATCCCAGGTCCGCCGCAACGATCCCCTCGACGACCCCGTCGTTCAGGTTGACGTGACTCACCTCGCTGCGACCCAGCGAGTCCGCGGCCACCGCGTAGTTGTGGTTCTGTGCGGTGATCTCCACCCGGCCCGTCGACAAGTCCTTCACGGGATGGTTGCTCCCGTGATGTCCGAAGGGCAACTTATAGGTGGTGGCGCCGAGGCTGCGCGCCAGCAGCTGGTGTCCCAGGCAGATGCCGAAGATCGGCAGGGTGCCGATCAACTGGTCGAGCACCCGCACCTGGGCGTCGAGCGCGGCCGGGTCTCCCGGGCCGTTGGAGAGGAACAACCCGTCGGGAGCGAGCGCGCGGATGTCCTCGGCGTCGAAGGTCGCCGGCACCACGGTCACCCGGAAGCGCCGCGCCAGCTGGTGCACCATGGTGGTCTTGATCCCGTAGTCCAGCGCCACCACGTGACGCGCACCATCCCCGTGCTGGTAGGCCTCGCGCGTCGTGACCCGCGAGACCAGATCGGTGCCGTCGGTACCGCGCGCCGTGCGTGCCGCCTCCGCGACCGTCACTCGATCAGCGTGGCCGAAGGCACCCGGCAGCGCCCCGTGACGGCGCAGGTGGCGGGTGAGGCGTCGCGTGTCGATCCCCACGATGGCGGGCACCCGGTGCTGGACCAGGAAACCCTCCAGGGGGCCCACCGAACGCCAGTTCGAGGGAAGGTCGCTGAGATCGCGCGTCACGACCCCCGCGCACCACGGCCGTTGCGCCTCCTCGTCGAGCGGGTTCACGCCGTAGTTGCCAATGTGGGGGTAGGTGAAGGTGATGATCTGCCCCGCGTAGCTCGGGTCGGTGATGATCTCCTGGTACCCGCTCAGGGCGGTGTTGAACACGAACTCGCCCGTCGTGACGCCCGGCGTCGGCAGGTAGCCGGCCGCGTAGCCCTCGAACTGCGCGCCGTCGGCCAGGACCAGGGTGGCGGGAATGCGTGTCACGTCAACTCCCCCCCGTCCACCACGAGTGCGCCGCGCGCGATCGTGGCGCGCACGCGTCCGCGCATGGCACGACCGTGGTAGGGCGTGTTGCGCGATCGTCCGTGGAGCTCATCGCGGTCCACCACCCATTGCGCCGCCGGGTCGAACACCACCAGGTTGGCGTCGTCGCCCACCCGCAGCGTCCCACCGTGGCCGCCGTGCCGCGGCCGAGGATCCCCGGGACGCACGCGGGCCACCCGCGCGGGACCACGGCTCAAGAGATCGAAGAAGCGACGAGGATCGCAGTCCGCCGAACCGAGAGCCTGGTAGGTGAGTGACGCCGCGTGCTCGAGGCCCACCACACCCGCCGGTGCCTCGTCGAAGGGAAGGTCCTTGGACTCGGGCGGGTGCGGAGCGTGGTCGGTCGCCACGGCGTCGACCTCACCGCGCACCAGCGCCGCCCGCAGCGCCGCCACGTCGTCGGCGCGGCGCAACGGCGGGTGCACTTTGTACGTCGGATCGAAGTCGGCGCACGCCGACTCGTCCAGGGTGAAGTGGTGCGGCGCCACCTCGCAGGTCACGTCCAGACCCTCACGGCGCGCACTCGCGACCATCGCGAGCGACCGCGCGGTCGACAGGTGCAGGAAGTGGATCGCGCCACCCGTCCAGCGAGCCAGTTCGATGTCGCGTAGGACCATCAACTCCTCGGCCATCGCCGGTCGACCCACGAGACCCAGTCGGCTCGACAGCGGACCCTCGTTCATCGACCCCCCCGCGACGAGTCGCTCGTCCTCGCAGTGCTCACCGAGACGCACCCCCAGGGTGCTGGCGTAGAGCATCGCCCGGCGCATCACCGCGGGATCCTGGACGCCGACCCCGTCATCGCTGAACAGGCGCACGCCGAGGGCCGCCATCTCGGCCATCGGCGCGAGTGACTCGCCCCGACGACCGACGGTGATCGCGCCGGCCACCGCCACCTCGACGCGCGCGCGTGACCCGCGTGACAGGACGTACTCGACGAGCGCCGCGCTGTCGATCGCCGGCTCGGTGTTGGCCATCGCGACCACGAGGCTGTACCCGCCGATCGCGGCGGCTCGCGCGCCGCTCTCGATCGTCTCGGCGGCTTCGCCTCCGGGCTCGCGCAGGTGGGCGTGCAGATCGACGAAGCCCGGACCCACCCAACAGTCCGCGGCGTCCACCACGCGAGCGCCGGCGGGCGCGTCGAGTGAGGGCGCGCGATCGGCCAGCACACCGTCACGCACGAGGATGTCGGCGCGCTCGACGCCATCCGCCCCCACCACCAGCCCGCCCCGTACCAGCACGTCGCTCACTGCCCCTCTCCCTTCGTCGTGCCCGCGACCGACAGGAACAGCACCGCCATCCGCACGGGCACCCCACTCGCCACCTGTCGGGTCACCAGTGACGCCGGCAGGTCCGCGACGCGCGAGTCCAACTCCACGCCACGATTCATCGGCCCCGGGTGCAGGATCAACGCGTCGGGCTTGAGGCGTCGCGCGCGAGCCAGGGTGAGACCGTGGGTCAGGGTGGAAACAGCCGTGCTCGGCAC
>JAJZYE010000192.1 GCA_021806055.1 Actinomycetes bacterium
CCTCGCCCGAGGGCCGCCCGACGTGACGCGCCGCGCGCAGCAACTCGGGGTGCGCGTCGCAGATCTCCTCGGTTCGAACCAGCCCCTCGGCCAGGCGACTCAGCAACGCGTGGCGCACCAGCCCGAACTCGACGACCGCACCGTTCGCGGTGCTCGAGCGAGGGTCCTTGGTCATTAGGCGCGACACTACCGCCCCGCGCGCACGGCGCCACGCCACGCGTGCCAAAATGAGTGCATCGATATATCGAAGTGATATAGTGGAGCGCGTGCTGGACATCGCCATCCTCGGCCTGCTCATGGAGCGTGACCATCACGGCTACGAGATCCGCACCCAACTGCGCGACCGGCTCGGACTCGGCGTCAACGTCTCGTTCGGCTCGATCTACCCCGCACTGGCCCGCCTGGAGCGCGAGGGCAGTGTCGAGGCCGTGACGCCGAGCGAGTCACGCCTGGGGTCACTCTCGACCGGCTCACTCTCGGGCGAGCGGGCGTCACTGCGCTCACGGCGCGGCACCCCCGGTCTCGGACGGCGCGGCCGCAAGGTCTACCGGATCACCGAGCGCGGCCGCCAGGAGTTCGTCGAACGACTCGCCAACCCGGCGACCGTCGACGACGGGCGCAACTTCTCGCTGCGCATGGCCCTCGCCCGTCACCTGACGCCGAACCGGCGCGTCACGCTGCTCGAGCGCCGCCGCGCCGACCTCGTCGAACGACTCGAGGAGTTACGCGCCGGGACGCGCAACCCGCAGCTCGACGGCTACGCCCGCAGCGTCATGGAGCACGCGGCACAGTCGGTCGAGCTGGACCTGGCGTGGATCGACCAGCTCTTGATCTCGGAACGCAGTACCCCACAACCCTTCGCGCGCGACGCGAAGTAAGAAAGGAGTGCCATGGAGAAGATTCGCGTGGCCATCGCCGGCGTAGGGAACTGCGCCAGTTCACTCATCCAGGGTGTGACCTACTACCGCGACGCCCGTGACGGCGACGACGTACCGGGTCTCATGCACGTCGTTCTCGGCGGCTACCACGTCAGCGACCTCGAATTCGTCGCGGCCTTCGACGTCGACGCCACCAAGGTCGGCAACGATCTCGGCAAGGCCATCGACGGCGGCCAGAACAACACGATCAAGTTCGCCACGGTCCCGTCGCTCGGGGTCACGGTCCAGCGCGGACCGACTATGGACGGCCTCAACACGTACTACCGCGAGGCCATCGAGGAGTCGCCGGCCGACGCCGTCGACGTCGCCCAGGCCCTGCGCGACGCGCGCGCCGAGGTCCTCGTCTCGTACCTGCCCGTCGGCTCAGAGGCGGCCCAGCGGTTCTACGCCCAGGCCGCCCTCGACGCCGGCGTCGCGTTCGTGAACGCGATCCCGGTCTTCATCGCCTCGGACCCGGTCTGGGCCGCGAAGTTTCGCGACGCCGGCGTCCCGATCATCGGCGACGACATCAAGAGCCAGGTGGGCGCCACCATCGTGCACCGCGTCCTGACGCGGCTCTTCGAGGATCGCGGCCTCACGCTCGACCGCACCTACCAGTTGAACGTCGGCGGCAACATGGACTTCAAGAACATGCTCGATCGCGAGCGCCTCGAGTCGAAGAAGGTCTCCAAGACCCAGTCGGTGACCTCCCAGCTCGAGAGCAGCCACCTCGGTGCCGACGACGTGCACATCGGCCCGAGCGACCACGTCCCGTGGCTCCTGGACCGCAAGTGGGCCTACATCCGCATGGAGGGCCGCAACTTCGGCGACGTGCCGCTCAACCTGGAGCTGAAGCTCGAGGTATGGGACTCCCCCAACTCCGCCGGGGTCATCATCGACGCGGTGCGCTGCGCCAAGCTGGCGCTCGACCGCGGAATCGGCGGCCCGGTGGTTGGACCTTCCGCCTACTTCATGAAGTCACCGCCGGTGCAGTTCCACGACGACGTCGCCCACGAGATGGTCGAGGCCTTCGCGCGCGGCACCGACGAGCACATCGTCTGGCCGTAGGGCCGCGCCGGGAGTCAGCGCTCCTGGGTGGCCCACCAGGCCTCGAGTCGGGCGCGCGCGTCCTGGGCGTCGATCTCACCCTCGTCGAGGCGGATCTCCATCAGGAAATCCAGTGCGCGACCCACCGCCGGGCCCGGTCGGATACCGAGGATCTCCATCACCGCCACGCCGTCCAGGGCGGGGCGCAGTCGGTTGAGGTCCTCGCGCTCGCGCAGCTCGGCGACGCGCAGCTCCAGTTCGTCCATGCGCCGGGCGAAGGTCACGGCCTTGCGCACATTGCGCGTCGTGGCGTCACATCGCGTGAGCTCATTGAGGTCCTCGAGCAGCGGACCCGCGTCGCGCACGTAGCGACGAACCGCCTTGTCGGTCCAGCCCATCTTGTAGGTGTGAAACCGCAAGTGCAGCTCCACCAGTGCCGTCACGTCGTCGACGATCTGCTGGGAGTACTTGAGTGCGGTCAGGCGCTTACGAGTCAGGCGAGCCCCGACCACCTCGTGGAATCGAAAGGTCACGCCGTCGTCGCCGTAGGCGCGCGTCGCGGGCTTGCCGATGTCGTGCAACAGCGCCGCGAGGCGCAGCACGAGACGCGGTGACGCCTTGTCCACGACCGCCCAGGTGTGCGCGAGGACGTCCTTGTGCTGGTGCACGGGATCCTGCTCGAGGCGCAGCGCGGGCAGCTCGGGCAAGAAATAGGTGGCCAGACCGGTTCGCACGATGAAGTCCAAACCCGGTGACGGCGTCCTCGTCTGGAGGAGCAGATCAAGCTCGCCGCGGATTCTTTCCACGGACACCTTGGTCAACTGGTCCGCAACCTCGGCGGCCGCCCGCTCGACGGGTGGATCGATGCTCATCTCGAAGCGCGCGGCGAAGCGCGCGGCGCGCAGCATGCGTAGCGGATCGTCACGGAAGAGCGTCACGGGGTCAGCGGGCGTGCGAAGCACGCGATCGTGCAAGTCGCGGTAGCCGTGATGAAAGTCGAAGAGCGTCTGGACCCCGGTGGCGCCGGTGGCCAGGGCCACGACGTCCAGCGCCAGGGCGTTGATCGTGAAGTCGCGGCGACCGAGATCGACCTCGAGTGAGTCCCCCCACTCCACGGAGGGCTTACGGGAGTGGTCGACGTAGGCCTCGGAACGGAACGTGGTCACCTCCACCTTCACGCCGTTCTCACGTAGGATCCCCCCGATCGTGCCGTAGGCGCGGCCCTGCTCCCACAGCGTCGTGCACAGGGGCTTCATCAGCGCCTCGACGTCATCGGGACGCGCGTTGGTCGTGAGGTCGATCTCGACCTCCTCCCCGGGTGAGAGACCGAGCAGAGCGTCACGCACGGCACCACCTACGGCGTAGAGAGAGAATCCCGCGCGGTGGAAGGCCAGGGCCAATCCGTGCGAGAGGTCGGCGATCTCGTTGAGTCGCTCGTGTACCTGTTCCATAGTCGCCATTGCGAAGCAAGGGTAGCGGTCTCTCGCCGCGTGATCGGAGCGACGGTAGCCTGGGGCAGCATGTCGCACCGAC
>JAJZYE010000193.1 GCA_021806055.1 Actinomycetes bacterium
GATCGACATCGCCGTCTTCTCCGGTCCTTTCAGGCGAGCCAGAAAGAAGCGCTCCATCACGATCCCCACCACGAACAGCGTGGGGATCGTGATGGCCAGACCGACGAAGAGGTCGATGCCGAGGTGCACGGACAAGGCGTAACTCAAATAGGCGCCGAGGATCACCAGTATCCCCTGGGCCAGATTGATGATGTCCATCACACCGAAGATGAGCGTGAGCCCCGTCGCCATGAGGGCGTAGACCGAACCCGTCAGCACGCCGTCGACGAGGGCCTGGATGAGCGCTGTGGAATTCACCGGACTAGCTCCCCCACACCGGCTTGGGGAACAGGACGGGCTTCGACGCCGGGTCACCCACCGGGTTCACCTGCACGAAGTTCTTCCCCTGCCACTGGAAGGTGAAGGCCTTGGCGCTGTTGTTCTCGCCGAGTCGGTCAAACTTCACCGGCCCCTGCACGCTCGTCAGGGTCACGCCCGAGTGCAGGTACTTGATGATCTTCTGATTATCGAAGCCACCCGTTGCCTTGACCGCCTGGGCGATCACCTGACCGACCGAGTAGGCCTCGGCCACGTCGGAGCTAACTGTCGCCGGCGTCCCGCCGTACTTCTTGACGTACTGCGCCACCATGGCCCGGCTGCCCGGCGTCGTCGCCCCGCCGTACCACGCGTTGGGCACCATCACGCCATTCGCGTTGGCGAGGCCCACCGCCTTGGAGAACGTGGAGCCCTGGTCGGGTCCGGCCGTCGCGATGAAGACCTTGGGGTTGTAGTGAGCCTGCTCGAATGCCTGCATGAAGGCCGAGACCGTCGGCACGTCGACTGATCCCAGCACCACCACCTGCGCCTTCGCCGCAGCGACGGCGTCCGCGATGGGCGTGTAGTCCGTGGTCTCGGACGGGAACACCGAGTAGTAGCTGGTCTTGATGCCCGCCTTCTTCATGATCGTCTGCGCCACCGGAATCTGCGGCTCGGTGAAGGCGTCATTCGTCGTCACGTACGCCGCCGTCTTGGGCCGCTTGTTCTTGGGCAGCGACGAGATCCACGTCGCGAAGGGCACCAACGCGTCCTTCACCGGCAACGAGACGTCAAACAGGTTATTGAGTCCCGCCTGGAACACCGAGGGTGCGCCACCGGCCCCTTCGACCATCGCGTAGCCGTAACGAGCGACCGTCTTGGCGGCGGGCAGACTCAACAGCGACGAGAACGGACCGAAGGTCAGGTTGACGTGCTTGACCGAGATGAGGTCCTGGTAGTTGGTCACCACCTGCGTCGGGCTCGAGGCGTCCGAGACCACGTCGAGCACGACCTTGTGGCCCAGGAGGCCGCCGTGCTGGTTCACGTCAGTCGCCCACAGGTGATAACCCTGGTCAAACGCCTGGCCGTCAGCCGAGAAGTCTCCCGACAGCGACAACGAGATCCCGATTACCACGGGTTTTCCCTTCGCGATCGTCCCGCTCGACGACGCGCCACTCGATGTGGCCATCATCGCCAGCGACGCGGCCGAGACCGCCGTCACCCCGAGCGCGCGAAGAATGCGCCTAGTACTCTTCATCAATTCCCCCCTACTGCCTGATTGCGATACCGGACGTCCCCACCCACATCTCTCAGTCCCGTACCGATCACTCGGTGAGCGATTGGGCAACGATAACGACGCACCCCCCCGGCGTCAATCGCATCAGGGGTGAAATTAGTTCGCTAAGCATGAAAAGAATTAAAACGTGTCGCGCTGTCGGTCGGGCTGCGCCCTGGGTACCATCGACCACTATTCGAGTGTCCCAGGGGGGGTGATGGCGGACGCACTGCTGGAGACCGCGATCGCCAACTGGGCGGCGCGCCTGTGCGCGAACGGGGTCGACGTGAGCGACTACCTGGATGTCACGAGTCAGATCGAGCGCTGGGACGACTGGTGCGACGCCTGGTGTGCGCGCGCACACGCGCACCTCTCGCTCGGTGAGGCGGCCCTGCGCGAGGCCCGCGGGCGCAGCGCCGGCGAGGCCCTCGCGCGAGCCGCGACCTACTACCACTTCGCCCAGTTCCTCTTCGTCCACGACCGGCCGCGCCAACGTGACGCCCACGCGCGCGCGGTGGACGCGCTGCGCCGCGCCCTGGTGCACCTCGATCCACCCGGGGCCGTGCTGGGCGTCCCCCTCGGGGACCACCACCTCGTGGGCGTCCTGCGCACGCCCGCCGGCCCAGGTCCGCACCCCGTCGTGATGCTCATCGCCGGCCTCGACTCCGCCAAGGAGGAGTTCCGACTGGTGGAGGAGTCCTTCCTCTCGCGGGGAATGGGCACGTTCGCGTTCGACGGACCGGGGCAGGGGGAACTCGCCGAGGACCTCCCGATCCGCGACGACTGGGAGGACGTGGGTCGCGCCGTGTTCGGCGCGCTCGCGGCGCGACCCGACATCGACCCCCAGCGCATCGGCGTGTGGGGAGTGAGCCTGGGTGGCTACTACGCCGCGCGCGTCGCGGGAGCCGGACTGGACCTTCGGGGCACGATCTCCCTGTCGGGCCCCTACGACTTCGCCGCCGCGTGGCCCCGCCTCAACCCCCTCACCCGTCGCGCCTTCGAGGCGCACTCGCACGCCACGTCAGCCGACGACGCGCGTCGTCGCGCGGGGTCGTTGACCCTCGAGGGACGGACCGCGTCGATCACGGGGCCCCTGCTCGTCATCGCCGGCCAGCGTGATCAGCTCTTCGACTGGCGCGACGGCGAGCGCCTGGCCCGTGAGGCGTCGGGCGACACGGCCCTGTGCATCCTCGCGGACGGGAACCACGGCTGCGCGAACGTCGTCACCCAGCATCGCTCCCTCAGCGCGGACTGGATGGCCCAGCGCATGAGCCTCCAGCCCATCTCGTCACTGCAGTCCCTCACCTATCTCTAAGGGCGGAACGAATGCCAAAGGTCACCATGCCCCAGCTCGGCGAGACCGTCGCCGACGGAACCGTCGCCGCGTGGCTGAAGAAGGTCGGCGACCCCGTCACGCGTGGCGAGGCCCTCTTCGAGGTGTCCACCGACAAGGTCGACACGGAGATTCCCGCTCCGGCTGACGGCACCCTCACGGCCATTCTGGTGGCCGCGGGCCAGACCGTCGACGTGGGAACCGTCCTCGCGCTCATCGACGAGGAGCCCGATCAGATCGTCGCGTCCGGCGACGCCACCCCGCCGGCGGCCGCCGCGCCCCCCACCCGCGCGGCGGTCGCCCGGTCGGACGGGGCAACCCGCCCGGCCGCCAGCGCCCCGCTCTCACCCGTGGTGCGCCGGCTCCTCGCCGAGCACGGCCTCGACGCGTCCCAGATCACGGGGACCGGTCCCGGCGGTCGGCTCACGCGCGACGACGTGCTCGCGGCCGCCACACCGCCCCGACGTGACGAGGGGGTCGTCTCACCCGTGGTGCGCCGGCTCCTCGCCGAGCACGGCCTCGACGCGTCCCAGATCACGGGGACCGGTCCCGGCGGTCGGCTCACGCGCCGCGAC
>JAJZYE010000194.1 GCA_021806055.1 Actinomycetes bacterium
CCTGCGTGAGGCCTTCGACTTCGCCGCCGTGGCGTGCGCGGTTGCCGCCGTCGCCTCCTGGATGCGCGGGGGAAAGTACCACTACGTGGAGGGTGATGAGCTGGCGACGGTCGCTGACGTCACCTCGGCTGAGCGTGCCGGCTCCCAGTCCGCGCGCGACGGCGCACCGAGTGGTGTAGCGAGCAGGGCCGGGGCGGCGGGGCCGCCCCGTGCGTCGCGGCGCTCGGGGTCCGTGGGGTCTCGCCGCCAGCGCCACCCACGCGACGAGTGATGTCGCGCGCCGCGTTGTCGGGCCCGCTGGTGCAGCCGAGACGGTGCGGCGCGCGACGATCGCAGATGGCGGTACACCCGTCGGGTACGCGAGCCGGTGACGTCGCCCTCTCGCCCTCTGCCGGTCATCTCGCCGTGAGCACTGACGCGGAGGTGGTCACGTGTCGCCGCGGACGATGGGTGGCCGCTTCGCGCCTGGCGGGCGAGCATTCGGCGCGATACCACTGGAATCGGCCGAGCAGATCGTGATGGTCGGGACGTATGGCCCTGGCGCCCGCGCGGCACCGGCACGAGTCTGGGGGCGTGAGGAAGCGTCCGATCAGCGTCATCGTGGCCGCGATGGTGGTCGTGGGGGTGCTGGGCGTCGTGGTCGGCCGCCAGTGGAGATCGACGCCGACGCCGACGACGATCACGCCGACCCCGTCCACCACGGTGACGGCGCAGCCGATAACTGCCATCTGGCCCTTTGCCACCACGGTGACGCGCTTCGCTGATCCGGTCCTCGCCGCGCAGGCGTTCGCTACGAGCTACTTGGGATTCGTCGATCCGATCGTGGGGGGCTTTCGCCACGGCGACAGGCGTTCGGGTGAGGTGCCCATCCAGGCGACGCCAGCGGGTCCGGTGACCACGGTACTGGTGCGCGAGCTGACGCCCGACAACTCGTGGTGGGTTCTCGGTGCGTCCTGTCCTGACGTCACCGTGACGGTGCCATCGACGGGCGGCCGGCTCACGTCCCCCTTCGTCGTTCGAGGATGGAGCACGTCGTTCGAGGGCGTCGTGACGGTCGACGTCCTCCAGGACGGGTCGCGCACGCCGCTGGCGAGCGGCGTGGTCCGTGGTGGATCGATGGGCGTGTTGGGGCCGTTCAACTCGGTGATCGCGTTCTCCTCACCATCGTCGTCCGCGGGAGCGCTCCTGTTTCGCATCCTCGCCGCCAGGGACGGTCACGTCGTCCAAGCGAGTGCGATGCGAGTTCTCCTGGCCCGCTAGCCGGGAGGGCGTTCGCTCGCGGTGGCGTCGCACCATCGATGCGCCACTCGTGGTCCAGTACGAGGAGCGACACCGATCGCGTGGCCATCACCCGCTCCGACACCCTTCGCGCGGTGCCGCTCTCGTTGCGGGCGTCGGGCGCCGGGCACGACCCCGCGTCACGAATCGTGCTGTTGGTCTTTCGGCGGGTACGGCGGTATGTCCGGGTGGTACTTGATGATGTGATCCAGCTTGGCGTGCAGTTCGGCCGTCTCCTCCTGGAAGTGACGCTTGATGAACTTCTCCACCGCTCGGCGCACGGGGGGATAGAAGACGGACGTGGCGACGGCGGCGATGACGACCCAGACGAAGGTCGCCACGAGGTCACCGGGGATGCCGCCGGATCCGCCCGCCGGCCAGATCCAGCGCTCGAAGAATGTGGTGGCGATCACGGGACTCCCTTGCTCGGGCTTCGACGTCTGGAGAAGAAACAGCAGCAGGAACAGTCCGGTGTGACCATGACGGTTCCCACCCGCCAATGTAGTTGGCGGGTGCCTCGCGGCCCCGGCCCCGGTGTCGGCGTGGGCCAGTGGGTCACGGCGCGTCCGCTCGCGACGAGCTGGCGGGCGACGCGACACGGTCGCGCCCGTCAGCTCTCGGGGCTCTCGCTTTCGATCGCCAGCTCCACGGGTCCAATCACCATCGTGCGATCGACCGACTTGCACATGTCGTAGATCGTCAGCGCGGCGGCCGTGGCGGCGGTGAGGGACTGGAGGCGCGGGGCGGGGTCGCCACCGTGCCCGCCGCTGACGAGAACGTCGATGAAACCGTCCCCGACCGTGAAGTCGACGAGGACGTGCACCTGCGCGACGGGGTCGCAGAGGGGTAGGTAGGAGTCAGCCTCCTTGGCGGCTTGGATGCCGGCGAAGCGGGCCGTTCCGAGCACGTCACCCTTGGCCATCTCGTTGGACGCGACCCGTTTCGCCGTCGCCGGGCTCATGGAGACCCGACTACGGGCGAGGAGGCGCCGTGAGCCGCTCACCGAGGCGTCGTCGACGTGGGGACGGGGGCGGTCATCGACCATGCGCGACTGTACCCCAGGGCACCGCGGCGTCGCGGGGCAATCTCCGGTCCTACGCTCGCATTGTGGCGAAACTGGCGAAGGTGTTGACGGTCTCCGACTCGGTGAGCGCGGGCGAGCGCGTCGATACGGCGGGTCCGGGGCTCGCGGCCCGCCTCGAGGAGGCGGGCTTCGACGTCGTCGAGCGGTGCGTGGTGCCCGACGGCCGCGAGTCGGTGGCCTCGTCGCTTCGCCGCCTCGCCACGGACTTCGCGGGACTCGTGCTCACGACGGGAGGGACGGGCTTCTCCCCGCGCGACGTGACACCCGAAGCGACCCTGGAGGTGATCGAGCGTGAGGCTCCCGGGTTCGCCGAGGTGATGAGGGCGACCAGTGCCTACGGCCCCCTGTCGAGGGCGCGATGCGGAATAGTCGGTCGCTGCCTGGTCGTCAACACGCCGGGGTCGCGCCAGGGTGCGCTCGAATCCCTGGAGGCGATCCTTCCCCTGCTGGCGCACGCGTTGTCCCTCCTCGAGGGAACCGGCGGCCCTCACCCGCCGGAGATCGGCGGGAGCACCGCCACTTCGTCGTCGGGACCCACCGCCTGATCCGAGTCGGCTCGTGCGCCATTCACCCAGAGTGCACTCACGGCGACGACCTGCGCGAACGCCGGCCCGTAGCGCGCGGTGGCGGCCGCGATGATCGCGCCCACCGTGTCCGCCTCGATCTCGTCGCGGCGCACGCCCGCGGCGTCGCCGGCCGGGCCGAGAAGCAGCAGATGGCTCACGACGACCTCGCCCCTCGTCCCGGGGGAGCGAGTGGCCTTCGTAGAACCGACGCGGGGCAGCGCGGCGACGTGCTCACAGTTCGCTCACGTCCTTGATGGGGGTGGCCTGCTCGCTCCAGGCGGAACCACCGCGCCACACCTCGCGCTTCCAGATCGGTACGGTCGACTTCACGGCGTCGATGCAGAACGCGGCGGCGGCGAAGGCTTCGCGTCGATGAGGGGAGGAGACCACGACGACCACCGCCGGTTCCTCGACCGCGACGGTGCCAACGCGATGGTGGACCGCGATGGCGCTCACCTCGGGCCAGCGGTCGCGCGCCGCGGCGGTCACCTCGCCAATTCGCGCCTCGGCGAGCGCGACGTCGGCGTCGTAGTCGAGCTCGATGACCTC
>JAJZYE010000195.1 GCA_021806055.1 Actinomycetes bacterium
GCACGTCCGCGTTGGTGTACCCGTCCTTTTGGAGGGTCGCCCAGCGCTTCAGCTGCGCCACGTTGGCGGGCGAGGTCCACCGGATCGAACCGTCGTAGAGCCCCTTCCAGCTGGCGAGGGAGTGCGCGCCGATCATGAGGTAGCTCATGTCGTACCACGGGTAGAACTCCGTACTGATCGCCTGTCCCCCGTTGCCGTACACGAGGGGCTGAATCCCCTTGGCCTTGAGCAGCTTGGCGTCCGCGTACAGCTGGGACCAGTCGGTGGGAACCGTCTTGATGCCCGCCTCCTTGAACAGCTTCTTGTTGTAGAAGCCGATGTAGAACTGCGTCTCCAGCGGCATCACGTACGCCCCACGCGACGGGGTGAAGTTCGGCGCCTCCCACTGCAGGCCCTCCATCCTCGCCAGATCCGCCGCGGGCACGTTGCCCTTCAGATTCACGAGGAAGCTGGAGTACTGCAGGTCGTAGACGCCCGTCCACATGACGGCCAGGTCCGGACCGTTCCCCGAGATCGCCGATGACTGCAGCAATTGGAAGTAGTTGGTGCCGGGCTGGGCCACGTCGTTGATCGTGATGTTCGGATTCTGCTTCTCGAAGGCCGCGATGAGATTCTTGGTCGCCACCGCGTTCTGCTCGGTACCGTAGTTCTGCCACAGCGTCAACGTGACCTTGGTACTCGCCGACGCCGGCGCGACGCCGTACGCCATCGCCGCGATCATCAGCGAGACCACTGACGCGACGACCCTCCTGGTTCCTCTTCGTGTCACTATCATCCCCCCTTACCTAGTGTGAAGTTCACCGTGAACTCTCCTTCTCTTGAAGCACTCACTCCTCAAGACCTCCCCACGACCGGCTCGCGCAATTGCGGTGCGACACCGCGCGGCTGAACCAAGAAGTCGAAGTCGCACCCGTCGGGGGCCTGCGTGACGTGGCGCCGGTACAGCGCGACGTACCCTCTCTCCTGCGATCCGGCCACGGGCCAGTCCGCGCGGCGACCGGCCAGTTCGTCCTCGGACAGCTCGACGTGCAGGACCCCGGCGTCCGCGTCGACCGTGATGACGTCGCCGTCGCGCACGCGTCCGAGGGCCCCGCCGACGGCGGCCTCGGGAGCGACGTGCAGGAAGACCGTCCCGTAACTCGTGCCGCTCATCCGGGCGTCGGTCACGCGCACCATGTCGCGCACCCCCCGGGCGAGCAGGGGTTCGGGGATGGGGACCATTCCCCACTCGGGCATCCCCGGCCCCCCGACGGGACCCGCACCGGCGAAGACCAGTACCGCGTCCTCGGGACACTGCGACGCCGGGCCGGTGCGGGTCGACAGCTCGTCGTACCCGCGAATCACGTACGCGGGTCCCCGATGACGCAAGAGCGACGGTGACGCCGCCGACCGCTTGATCAACGCCCCGTCGGGCGCGAGGTTGCCGCGCACCACCCGAAAGGCTCCTTCGGCGTCGAGGGGGTCGTCGAGACGGCGCACGACACCACCGGGCGCCGCGGCGCGTTCCTGAACCTGCGCCACGGTGGAACCGTCGGCCAGGATGGCGTCGCCGTGGAGCCGGTCACCGAGGGCGCGCAACACCGTGGGGACGCCGCCATCCGCGTCGAAGTCCTCCATCAGCGCGCGGCCGCTCGGCTCGACGTCCACCAGCACCGGGGTACGGCGGCTCACGCGATCGACGTCCTCGAGAGCGAGGTCGTAGCCGAGGCGACGCGCCATCGCCGTGAGGTGCACGACGGCGTTCGTGGATCCTCCCACCGCGCTCAGGACCACCAGCGCGTTCGCCAGCGCCTCGCGGGTCACCTGGCTCGACGCCCGCGCACTCTCGCGCACGAGCGCCACGATCCGGCGCCCCACCATGCGCGCGACCTCCCGATGGCGAGGGTCACCGGCCGGGATCGACGTCGAGCCGGGCCACGCCAGGCCGAGCACCTCCCCCATCACCCCCATCGACGACGCCGTGCCCATCGTGTTGCACGTGCCGCGGCCCCGCGTAAGTGCGTCCTCGAGGTCCCGCCAACGCTCGTCCGACATCCGCCCCGCGCGGCGCTCGTCCCACATCCGCCACAGATCAGTTCCCGTGCCAATTCGTTGCCCCTCGAAGACCGCCACCGGCCGCGGACCCGAAACAACCAGCAGGGAGGGGAGATCCGTGCTGAAGGCACCCATCAACGCTCCAGGGACCGACTTGTCGCACCCCGCCAGGACGACGACGCCGTCGAGGGGCTGACTGCGCAGCGACTCCTCGACCTCCATCGAGACCAGGTTGCGGTACAGCATGGCGGAGGGCTTGATCAGGTCCTCCCCGAGACTCATCACGGGGAACTCGATGGGGATGCCGCCCGCCTCGGTGATTCCCTCGCGGAGGGGGGCGGCGAGGTCGTCCAGCGGCTGGTTGCAGGGATTGAGGTCGCTCGACGAGTTCGCGAGACCGATGAGCGGTCGTCCGCCGGCCGCGACCACGGGAGCACCCCCCATGCGCAGAGCCACGCGACTGTCGAGAGCCACCTCGTCGTCTCCTCGCACCCAACGATCACTGCGCAGGCTCATACCTCGGGCACCCCAAGCCCCTCGGCTCCCGGCTTGGACATCGTGAGGTCGAGGTCGGCACGCTCGAGCCACTCCACCGCGATCTGCGCGCGACGAACCTTCTCTCGCACGTTGCCCACGACGTCGTCCATCAGGTGCTCGCCCGCCGGGTACACGGGACGGGCGTTGCGCAGGCCGAACTTCGCGTACAGCGGCGCCGCGACGACCGCGATCTCACCGAGCTCGTGCCCGCGCACCACCCCGCCCATCGAGTCGGGGGACTCGAGATAGAGATCGATCGGGGCGTCGCACAGCGAGCGGAACTCCGCCAGCTCGCGACGCGTGATGTCACTCGGTACGTTCACGGTCGAACCTCCGAGGTCGATCAACTGGCGAAACGACACGGGATTGGACGGGGCGAGCACCGCCGAGACTTTCCAGACGATCGACGACGGCAGGTCCCCCGACTTCACCATCGCGTGCAGGATCTCCATGAGCCCGGGATCGGCGACCAGGAAGCCTCGAATGCCCGCGTCGACGGCTCGCAGGATGTCCTCCACGGCGTAGCGCAGTTGGTGCCAGCCCCGCAGTCGACCCGACAGCAACAAGCCATCCGGGCTGCGCACCGCGCCGCCCACCCCGTACTCCTCACGCGGGCCCACGAAGAGGCTGACCTCGAGTCCCTCGTCGGCACCAATGCGCGCCATCTCCTCGAGGTCTCCGCGAGTGAGGAGCATGGCGCCACTCCCCTGGGATGCGCGGTGCACGGTCACGTGACGCGTGCGCGCCTCCTCCACGACCGCGCGCAGGGCGGTCGGATTCTCGACGCTCGGGATCTCGATGCGAAAGTGTGCGCCGTCGGGGAAACGAGCGGTGCTCGCCGGCCCCGCGTCGTCCAACCGTCCGGCGAATCGCTCCACCGCCGCCGTACCACCC
>JAJZYE010000196.1 GCA_021806055.1 Actinomycetes bacterium
CTCGCTCTCGCGGGGGACCCGTGGTGAGGGCGCTCGCCGTCGACGTGGGCACCTCGTCGGTGCGCACGGCGCTGGTGGACGCGCGCGGGACGGTCACGGCCACGCACCAACGTCGCCTGACCCTCGCGAGCCCCTCCCCCGGCGAGGTCGAGCTCGACGCCGGCGAGATCGCCCGCCTGGTGCTCGAGCTCGCGCACGCCACGCTCGAGGAGGGTGACGCCGACGTCGTCGGGGTGACCAACCAGCGCGCCACGACCCTGGTCTTCGACGTCCAGACCGGCCAGCCCGTGGGACCGACCCTCGGTTGGCAGGACCTGCGCACCGTGCTCGACTGCCTCGTCCTGCAGGGCGAGGGGCTGCGACTGGCCCCCAACCAGTCCGCGACGAAGGCGCGCTGGCTGGTCGAGCGCACGGACGTCCCCGCCGCGCGCCTGCGCATGGCCACGCTGGAGTCCTGGATCACCTGGGTGCTCACCGCGGGCGCGCACCACGTGAGCGACCGCTCCAACGCGGCGATCACCGGCCTGGTCAACCTGGCCGTGGACGCCTGGGACCCCACGATCCTCGCGATCCTCGGCCTCGACGCCGGGATCCTGCCGCGACTGGTGGACACGATGGGCGAGGTCGGCCCGGCCGTCGCGCTTCGCGGGTCTCCGCCGATCACCGCGCTCATCGGCGACCAGCCGGCGTCACTCTTCGGCCAGTCGCGTGTGCACGGCGGCGCGAAGATCACCTTCGGCACCGGCGCCATGCTCAACGTCGTGCGCGAAGGGCCCGGCCCGCGCGCCCTGACCCGCTTCGACTCGGGCTGCTTTCCCGTGATCGTGCGCTCACGCGATGGCGTCGTCACCTGGGGCGTGGAGGGGATCGTGCTGTCGGCCGGCGCGTGCGTGGACTGGCTGGTCGACCTCGGCCTGCTCGCGCGCGTCGAGGACGCCGAGGGCCTCGCCACGTCGGTACCCGACGCCGCCGGGGTCTCGTTCGTCCCGGCGATGTCCGGGCTCGGCACGCCCCAGTGGGACTTCGGCGCGCGCTCGGCCTTCTTCGGGGTGACGCGCGGCGCCGGCCGCGCCCACCTGGTGCGCGCGGTGCTCGAGGGCGTCGCCCAGCGCGGCGCCGACCTGATCGAAGCCGGCGAGAGCGAGGTCGGCGCGACCTTCGACGAGGTGCGCGTCGACGGCGGCATGAGCGTCAACGGCTTCCTGCTCCAGCGCCTGGCGGACTTCAGCGGGCACGAGATCGCGGCGTCGCGCGAACGCGAGGCCACCACCCGCGGCGCCGGCCTGATGGCCCTGGTGGGCGCCGACCTGATCGACCTCGACGACGTGGCCGGGACCTGGGAGGCGCGCCAACGCTTCACCCCCCACCTCGACGACGCCGCGCGCGCCCGCTCGCGCGAACAGTGGCGCGACGTCGTGGCGCGCGCCGCGCGCACCATCCCCGAGCTCAGCGACGTCCACTTCTGACGCCGGACGAGCGCGTCCGCGTGCGTCTAGCGCGCCCAGGGCGCGAGGCGGTGCGCCTCCGCCACGGAGGTGGGCCGCTCGACCAGCCCGCGCGAGAGGGTCAGCGCCCGGGGCTGGGCCAGCGCCACCACGCCACTCACCACCCCCTCGCGTGAGTAGAGGGCGAGCCAGCGCTGGTCGTCGCCGGCCACGCGCGTGACCTCGTCGTCGGGACGCGGGTGGCCGAGCACCTGGATCTTCGTGCCGTACTGGTCGGACCAGAAGTAGGGGACGAGCGGCGTGGCGACCGGCTCCCCCGTGGCCCACCAGTGCGCCAGACGCGCGGCGTGATCGTTGGCCACCTGCCAGTGCTCGACGCGCACCAACTCCTCACCGAGTGGCCCGTCCCAGGTGAAGCGGGCCACGTCGCCCAGGGCCGCCACCCCCGGCACCGCCACGAGGTGCCGGTCCACGACCACGCCGTTGTCGAGCACGAGTCCCGACGTCGCCAGCCAGTCGTCGTTGGGCACCGCTCCCACGCCCACCACCACCAGACGCGCCGCCAGGTCGCCGCCGTGATCGAACACCACCCGCAGGTCGTCGTCACCGTCCACGACGTCGACGACGTGCTGGTCGTTGAGCAGCGTCACCCCGGCCCGAGCGGGCAACGGCTCGAGCCACGCCGAGACCTCGGGGCCCAGCACCGCGATCAACGGGCGGGCGGCGGCCTCGAGCACGATGGCCAGGTGACCGCGCACGGCCACCGCACTCGCCACCTCGGCGCCGATGAAGCCCCCGCCGATGATCGCCACCTCGCTGGCGGGCGGCAAGGAGTCCAGTCGCGCCGCGAGGCGCGCGGCGTCGTCGCGCGTGCGCAGCGTGTGCACCTCGCGCGAGGTGAGCGCCAGGCGTCGCGCGCGCACGCCGGTGGCCACGGCCACGTGGGTACCGGCCACGGCCGATCCGTCGGCCAGGTGCACGGTGGTGTCCGCCACGTCGAGGTCGGTGGCGGCCACGCCGAGACGCAGCGTCACCTGCGCGCGCGCCACGTCCTCCTCGCTCGCCAGGCCGGTCGCGTCACTCGCCCAGCGCCCGCGCAGCACCTGCTTGGAGAGCGGGGGGCGGTCGTAGGGCGGGTGGGGCTCGGCCCCGACCAGGGTGATGGCCCCCTCGAAGTGCTCGCGGCGCAGTCCCTGGACCAGGCGCCAGCCCGCCAGCCCCGCGCCGACCACCACCACGTGATCCGAGGACGTGAGCGACACGGCGGGCTCGTCAGCGGCGGGAGACCCGGTCGTCACGCGAAGGCCGCCCGCCACTGCTCGGCGCTGCGCGGCGCCAGCGCCGGATTGGTCGCCCGCACGCGCGCCAGCTCGGCGAAGGGCTCGCGCGAGTAGTGGTGGCCGGGGTAGAGCACGGTGTCGCCGGGCAGGTCCGCCAGGCGACGGGTCAACGTGTCGTAGAGGGCGTCGACGTCGCCGCCGGGCAGGTCGGTGCGCCCGCAGCCCTCCAGGAAGAGCGTGTCCCCGCTCACCAGGTGGCCCTCGACGAGCAGGCACTGACTGCCCGGAGTGTGGCCCGGGGTGTGCACCACGGTCACCTCGACGTCGCCCACCCGGATCCGATCGCCGCTGTCGTGCGCCACCAGCTGGTCGGCGCCGACGCCGGTCCCGCGCGTCACCCAGGGCACCTCGTCGCGCGCCACGTGCACCGCCACGTCGTACGCCTCGACCAGCGCGGCCACGCCCGCCACGGCGCGTCCCTGGAACGAGCCACCCACGTGATCCACGTGGTAGTGCGTCGCCGCCACCCCCACCAGGGACAGTCCGTCCTCGGCCACGAGCTCGACCAGCTCGAGGGGCCGGTAGGCGGGGTCGACGAGCAGGGCCTCACCGGTCTCGCGGTCGCCGATCGCGTAGACGAAGTTCGCCATGCCCCGCGCCACCTCGTCGTCGCGCGCGAAGTCGCGACCCGCCAGCAACTGGCGAAAGTACAGCCGCTCGCTCACGACT
>JAJZYE010000197.1 GCA_021806055.1 Actinomycetes bacterium
GGGTACGGCAGCTACGAGATCGCCATCGACCCCAGCTTCTCGTCGTTGCGCCTCTCGCTACTCGACCGTGGGGTGACGTTCGCCATCGCCCACGTCCGCGGAGGCGGCGAGAGGGGCCGCGCCTGGTACGAGATGGGACGCCTGGCTCAGAAACCCACGACCTTCAGCGACTTCGTGCGGGTGGGTCGTGCGCTGGTCGAGCGGGGGTGGACGACACCCGCGCGCCTGGCGGCCCGCGGCGGCTCCGCCGGCGGCCTGCTCATGGGCGCGGCCATGAACCTCGCGCCCGAGCTCTGGCGCGCCGTCGTTGCCGAGGTCCCCTTCGTGGACGCGCTCACGACGATGCTGGACGCGTCCCTGCCACTGACGATCGGTGAGTGGGAGGAGTGGGGCGACCCCGCCGCCAGCGCCACGACGTACCGCACGATGCGCGCCTACTCCCCCTACGACAACGTGCGCGCGACGAACGACGACGGGTCGCCGCGGCGCTACCCTCGTCTCCTCGCCACCGGCGGCCTGCACGACTCGCGCGTGGGCTACTGGGAGCCCGCGAAGTGGGTGCTGGCGCTACGAGACGCCAACCCCGCCAACGCCGCCCTGCTCAAGACCGACATGGGAGCCGGACACGGTGGTCCCTCGGGACGCTACGACGCGTGGCGCGACGAGGCGCAGATCATCGCCTTCCTCCTCGACTCGCTCGGCGTGACCCGCGATCCGGGCTCAACCGCGTAGACGCCAGGCGGCCGCCAGGGCGTGCGACACCGGCGGCGCCGACGCGCCGTGGTGACCCACCACCAGGTACACGACGACGATCACCACCACGAGTGCGGCGCCCACGAACAACGCGACGCGGCGCCAGCGGCGTCGGCGATGGTGCAACGATCGCTCGAGCGCCCAGTGCTCGTCGTGGCCGCGATGCGTGGTGACCGGTACCACCTCGTCCGACGACGGCGGTGCGTCGCCGAAGACGTACTCGCGATCCGGGTCCAAACGAGGCCGCGGCGGCTCGGCCGGCGCCGCCGACTCCTCGGGGTCACCGCGCAGGAGCCGCACGCCGCGCGCCGTCGCGTAGGGCGACGGGGGCGCCACGAGTGAGTCCGGCGCGCGCGCGATCGTCGGCGGGATGGCGCGATCGCGGTAGCGGCGCCAGGCGCGCCGCACAAACTGCACCGCGGCGCCGACCACGAGCAACGCGACCACGACGATCGCGACCGCCCGTAACGACGACCCCGTCCCGCGCAACACCAACAACGTCGTGGCCCACACCATTCGCACGACTCGAAGCGTAGTGAGTCGCCGACTTGACGGCGTGACCACCGTCACCGCATCCCTCGTCCGGCGACCCAGCGCCTCGCCGCGGCTCGGCTCGATCGAGGACCCGACGCGCCCAACACACCGACGACGGTCGGGCGCGGCCGTGGCGGGTCCCGGGCCCGTCGCGCGAACCAACCGTGGCCCACCCGATGGGAACGGGTGACCGGGCCCCCTCCCAGAGAGCCGGAGCCGCTCGTCAGGCGAGGCGGCGGTACTCGCTGCGGTAGTAGACGAGGGGTTGGCCGGATCCCGCCACCGCGTGGTCGACGGCGAGCACCACCACGTCGTGGTCGCCGTGGGTCGTCAGGGCGACGATGCGCCCTTCGAAGTGGGCGAGCGCCCCGTCGAGCCACGGCGATCCCCCCGGCGCCGACGTCCACGCCACGCGTGCGAACTTGTCTGCGCCACTCGTCGCGAAGAGGCGCGCCACGTCGCCCTGCTGATCGTTCAGTACGCTCACGCCGACCACGTTGGCGTCGCGCACCCGCGGCCACGACTGGCCCGTGTTGCCGGCCGCGAAGGACGCCAGGGTGGGGTGCAACGAGAGCGACGCGAAGGTCTGGCACGTGAAGCCCACCGGTCCGTCGTGCGCGAGGCCCGCCACCACGACCACACCACTGGCCACGCGGCCCACGACGTCCTTGAACTGGGGTTCGGTCAGGGGCGACATGGCCTGACCCTACCGGGCGCGAGATCCCGCCAGACGCACCACGTCGCCCTCGTACTCCACGAGTCCGTCGCTCGCCAGTGCCGCCAGTGCATCGTCGAGGCGTTGCGCCGTCAGCGGCGCCAGATCCCGGTGCAGCTCGACGAGCGTACGGGGTCCGCGCTCACGCACTTCGCCCAGCAGTGCACCGCGCACCTGTCGTCGCGACCCCTCGAACGGCGCCTGGCGGCGCGACACCCCGGCGCTGGCCGGCGCGGGGTCCGCTCCCCCTTCGCGGCGCCACCGGCACACCCGCACGAGGGGACAACCCTCGCAGAGCGCGCGGGACCGGCAGTGACGAGCGCCCACGTCGAGCATGGCCTGGTTGAAGGGAGCACTGGGCGCGCGGCCCATGAGCCGAGCGCTCTCGCACGCCGCCTCCGCGCGACCCAGCGTCCGATTGGCCCACGCCCGCGCCAAGATCCGCCCGACGTTGGTGTCCACCACCGCCACCGGCGCGTGGAACGCGAACGACGCGACCGCCGACGCCGTGTACGGGCCCACGCCCGGCAGGGAACGAAGATCCTCGAGCGACGACGGCACCTCGCCGGCGAATCGCGTGACGACGAGCCCGGCCGCGGCGTGCAAGTCACGAGCGCGCCGGTGATAGCCCAGGCCCGCCCAGGCTGCGAGGGCGTCAGCCAGCGGTGCGTCGGCCAGCGCCGCCGGGGTGGCGAAGCGCTCCAGGAAGCGACGCCAGGGATCGATCACTCTCGCGGTGGACGTCTGCTGCAGCATCACCTCGCTGACCAGGATCGCCCACGGATCGGGATGGTCGATCCACGGCAGGTCCCGCCGCACGCGTGACGCTCCCCGGCGCAGGGCTCGGCGAAAGTCCGCGGCGGCGTCAGTCCCAGACGTCGTCACCGTAGGGGCGTAGACGAGCCGGGGCGACACCCCGACGCCACACCATCACCTTGCGCCGGAAGTAGCAGACCTCGCGTCCGTCCTGGTTGAACCCCTTGGTCTCCACCGTCACGACGCCTCGGTCGGGCTTGGAGGAGGACGGCGTCACCGCCACCACGCGCGACTCGGCGTAGATGGTGTCGCCGTGGAAGGTGGGGAAACGATGGATCAGCGACTCCACCTCCAGGTTCGCGATGGCTGAGCCCGACACGTCGGGCACGCTCATCCCCAACACCAGCGAGTAGACCAGGTTGCCCACCACGACGTTGCGCCCCTGCACGCTCTCGTGCTCGGCGAACCACGCGTCGGTGTGCAGCGGGTGATGGTTCATCGTGATCATGCAGAAGAGGTGGTCGTCGGCCTCGGTAATGGTCTTGCCGGGCCAGTGACGATAGACGTCGCCGACCACGAAATCCTCGAGGTGGCGTCCGAAGGGGCGTTCGTGGCTGCTCATCGCCCCAGTCTGCCACCACGGGCTCTCTGACGGGCGAGTCGGGATCGTCGGCCTCGTCGGCCCCGTCGGCCT
>JAJZYE010000198.1 GCA_021806055.1 Actinomycetes bacterium
CGTTCCGCGGACACATCGTGAACGGGGACCACTTCGACGCCGCGTCACGCCGACCCGACCCCGAGCGCCTCCTCACCGCCTACCACCAGAGCGTCGCCACCCTCAACCTGCTGCGCGCCTTCACCAAGGGTGGCTTCGCCGCCCTCTCACGAGTCCACGCGTGGAATCAGGAGTTCGTCGCCAACTCCCTCGAGGGCAAGCGCTACGCCATGGTCGCCGACGAGATCGAACGGGCCCTGCAGTTCATGAAGGCCTGCGGTATCGACCTGCACGACGACAGCGCACTGCAGGGAGTGGATTTCTACACCAGCCACGAGGCGCTGATCCTGCCCTACGAGCAAGCCCTGACCCGTCGCGACTCGCTGACCGGCGACTGGTACGACTGCTCGGCGCACATGCTCTGGATCGGGGACCGCACCCGTCAGCTCGACGGCGCGCACGTCGAGTTCCTGCGCGGCGTCGCCAACCCGCTCGGGCTCAAGGTCGGGCCCAGCGTCGACGCCGACGAGCTGCGCCGGCTGATCGACGCCCTCAACCCCGACAACGTGCCCGGCCGGCTCACGCTGATCGCGCGCATGGGCCACGAGCGAATCGCCCAGCACCTCCCGAGCCTGATCGAGGCCACCCGCGACGAGGGCCGACGTGTCCTGTGGACGTGCGACCCGATGCACGGCAACACCTTCCTCGCCACCGGAGGCCAGAAGACCCGCCACTTCGACCAGATCATGGACGAGGTGGCGCAGTTCTTCTCCATCCACCAGGCGCTCGGCACCTGGCCAGCCGGCCTGCACATCGAGTTGACCGGAGACGACGTCACCGAGTGCCTGGGCGGAGGGTCGCGACTCGACGAAGGCGACCTCGACCTCAACTACACGACGATTTGCGACCCCCGGCTCAACGCCACCCAGAGCCTCGACCTCGCCTTCTACGTGGCGGAGTTCCTGCGCGGGTACGGAGCGTCGAGCGGCGCCACATCGTTGTAGCGCAGGAGCCGTCGGCGCGCCCCGTCGAACTCGATCTCGGTCACCGAGGCGTTGTCGGTGCGCAGTCCCAAGCGCGCGTCCGGCTCATCGCCGTACAGGATCTTCATCGCCTGTTCGATGACCCCACCGTGGGAGACCACGACAACTCGCTGGCCGGGGTGGCGCTCGACCAGACACGCCAGTACGCGCACGCATCGCTCGTAGAACGCGAGACGCGACTCACCCCCGGGGGCGAAGGGCACGCGAGGGTCCTCGCGCCACTCGTGCGACCCGAAGCGCTGGGCAACCTGCTCCCACGTCAGACCATCGGCCTCACCGGGGCGCAGTTCGCACAGGTCGCTCTCGCTCACCAGGGTGAGCCCTTCGGGCAGTACCGGCGCCAGGATCGCCGCGGTCTCGACAGCTCGTGGCAGGGTCGAGGTGTAGAACGCCGACACGTCATCGAACTCGCCCGAGCGAGCCAGTCGATCGCGCAGGGCCCGGACCTGCTCACGGCCACGCGGGGTCAACGAGCCGTCGCCGCGCGCGCCACCGACGACGCCATCGACGTTGCAGCGCGCCTCGCCATGGCGCACCAGGACCAGGCACGTCCCCGTGGGTGGCGCGCCGCGCGTCACGAAGTGCTGCCACACCTCGCTCACGCCAACTCCCCCACGAATGCCTCCAGCTGGCGCAGCGTGCGGCACTCGATCACCGCGGTGCACGAGGGCGCGTACTGGGCGATGACCGAGTCGCCGCTGTCCCAGTACGCCCGGGGCTCGGGATTGAGCCAGTACAGCGACCGGGCGCGCGACGCCAGGTCCGCCAGGACCTCCGGTCGGGCCTGGTGATAGTTGTTCCGTGCGTCGCCCAGGATCAAGATCGTGGCGCGCCGGGTCACCTCGCGAGCGTAGCGGTCGTGAAACGTCGACAGCGCCCGCCCGTAATCCGAGTGGCCATCGACGGCGATGACGTCGGCGTCGGCGTTGATGCGGGCCACGGCGTCGGCCGGATCGTCCACCCCCTCGAAGAGCCGGGTCACTTCGTCAAGGCCGTCGACGAAGACGAAGCTGCGTACCGTGGAGAACTGCGAGGAGATCGCGTGCACGAGGTGCAGGGTGAAGCGCGCGAAGGACGCCACCGATCCCGAGATATCCGCGATGACGATGATCTCGGGCTTGGCTGGACGGGGCGGCTTGAAGCGCAGATCGAGGGGGACGCCACCGGTCGAGAGGCTGCGCGCCACCGTGCGACGCAGATCGACGGGGCCGCGGTGACGGCGTCGGCGCCGGCGCGCCAGACGAGTCGCCAGCTTACGGCTGAGGGGGCGTAGCGCCCGCTGGAGCTGCGCCATCTCCTCACGGTTGGCGTGCATCACGTCGACGTCCTCGGGCAGCGGGCGACGCACCGAACGCGCGAGCGTTGGCGCGCCGCGGTCCTCCACCAGGCGCTGGCGGATCTCGCGCTCGACGGCCTCGCGCAGCCGAGTGATCCGCGATCGCGCGTCGTCACGAGCGAGACGCTCACCGAGCGCGCCGGGTGGCCCGCCACGATCACGACCCCACTGCGCCAGACGCTCCTCGAGCGCCTCGAGCTCGAGGTTGCGCAACGTGCGGTAGAGGTAGTACGTCCCGCCCACGGGGCGGCCGGGCTCGATACCGGCGTAGCGCGTCACCGCGTCCGCCGCGCCGCGGCGCAGCAGCGTGGGGTCGCCGTCGCGCAGTGCTCGCCACAGCAACGACGCCAACTCCTCCGCCGAGAGCGAGGAGCCCGCCCCACCACCCTCGCCGCGCGACGCGCCCGGACCCGCGGCGCCGGGCGCGTCGGTGTCGGTGTCGGTGTCGGCGCCGGCGCCCGGCGCGGACGAGGCGCCGGGATCGACGGATCGCGGCGAGAAGAAGATGTCGAAGGCGCGGTGGAAGGCCTCCAGGTGGTCGCCGTCCTTGACGAGGGTCGCGGCCAGAGCGCAGCGCAGCAGCTCCCGGTCACCCAAATCGATCAGGCCGATACAGCGAGCGGCGTCCACGTGCTCGCTCAGCGACACCGGGATTCCCGCCTCGCGCAACTCGCCGACGAACTCGCCGAGGACCCTACGCAAGGGACCTCGGTCGACCGAGAAGCTCCTTCGCAGCCCGTTCGATGTCGCTCTGGTACTTGAGCAGGATGTGCAGAGTCGCTGCGGCGTCCTCGTCACCGATCTCCTCGCGCCCGAGCAGCACCAGCGTGCGCGCCCAGTCAAGCGTCTCGGAGACCGACGGCGCCTTCTTCAGGTCCATCGAGCGGATGGTGCGCACGACGTGCGCGATCTGGTCGGCCAGGGCCGTCGAGATGCCCGGGACGCGGCGCACGATGATCTCACGCTCGCGCTCCACGTCGGGGTAGCCGATATACAGGTAGAGGCAACGGCGCTTGAGCGCCTCGGAGAGCTCGCGGGTGTTGTTGGAGGTGAGGAACACCATCGGGATCTGGGTCGCGCGTACGG
>JAJZYE010000199.1 GCA_021806055.1 Actinomycetes bacterium
ATGCGAGCCCTGGCGTCCTCGCTCGACGGAGCATTCGACGTCGCCGGCGTGCGGCGCGGCGTCGTCGGGATGCTGAGCGGACGCGACGTCGACCAGATGGTGGCACCACTCGTGACGATGGGCATCAGTGAGTTCCACTGCTGTGCGCCCGCGTCGCCGCGCGCGGTCCCGGCGCCGCTGGTGGTGGCGGCGCTGACGCGGGCCGGCGCAGTCGCGTACGAGCACCCTTCGGCGAGCGCGGCACTCGCGCACGCCCGCGAGCGCTCGAGCGACGACGACCTCATCGTCGTGACCGGCAGCCTCTACCTCGTCGGCGAGGTTCGTGGCGAGCTGCTCGGCATCTCGTCTCGCCACGTTCGTGGCGGCTGTTAGATTTCTTCGTCGTGAACAGAACCCTGGTGATCGTCAAGCCCGACGCGGTCGAGCGAGGACTCGTCGGCGAGATCCTCGGTCGGCTCGAGCGCAAGGGGCTGCGGCTCGTCGCGGCGCAGTTGCGCCATCTGGATCCCGACACCGCTCGTCGCCACTACGCCGAACACGTGGGGCGCGAGTACTTCGACGCCCTGGTGGGCTTTATCACCCGCTCCCCGGTACTGGTGGTGGTGGTCGAGGGTCCCGACGACACGTGGCGGCTCGTACGCCAGCTGATGGGAGCCACCAATCCGGTCGAGGCGAGCCCCGGGACCATCCGCGGGGACCTGGCGGTCCTGATGGCGGAGAACCTGATCCACGGCTCGGATTCGCCCGACTCTGCCCGCCGGGAGATCGGAATCTTCTTTCCCGAACTGGCGTGACGCGCCTCAGTGGTGGCGCGGGGCCATCTTGCCCTAGCCTGGTGGACAGAGGAGGGGGTACGTGGACTCCCTCGCTAGAGGGTTTCTATGGTTGAGAGTCGATTTTCATTGCTGGGTCGCGACATGGCGGTCGACCTCGGCACGGCGAACACCCTGGTGTACGTGCGCGGCCGCGGGATAATCCTGAATGAGCCGTCGGTGGTCGCCATCGACGTCAAGGACGGCAAGCCGCTCGCGGTGGGAGCCGAGGCCAAGCGCATGATCGGTCGTACGCCGAGCAACATCCAGGCGATCCGACCGTTGAAGGATGGCGTGATCGCCGACTTCGAGATCTGCGAGAAGATGTTGCGCTACTTCATCCACCGCGTGCACCAGCGCCGCTTCGCCAAGCCGCGGATGGTCATCTGCGTGCCGTCGGGGATTACCGGCGTCGAGCAGCGAGCGGTGATGGAAGCGGCGGAGTTCGCGGGCGCGCGCAAGGCGTACATCATCGAGGAGCCGATGGCCGCGGCGATCGGCGCGGGCCTGCCCATCCACGAGCCGAGCGGCAACATGGTGGTCGACATCGGTGGTGGCACCACCGAGGTCGCGGTGATCTCCCTGGGTGGCATCGTGACCAGCCAGTCGATCCGCATCGGCGGTGACGAGCTCGACGAGGCGATTGTGGCGTTCGTCAAGAAGGAGTTCCAGTTGGCGCTCGGCGAGCGGACCGCCGAGGAGATCAAGATCCAGCTGGGCTCGGCCTACCCGCTCGAGCAGGAGTTGCGCGCCGAGATCCGGGGCCGCGATCTCGTGACGGGTCTGCCGAAGACGGTGGTGATCTCGACGGAGCAGATTCGTCAGGCGATCGAGGAGCCGGTGCAGGCCATCGTGGACGCGGTCAAGGTGACACTGGACCGTACGCCGCCCGAGCTCTCCTCGGACCTGATGGAACAGGGGATCGTCCTGACCGGTGGCGGCGCGCTGCTGAACGGGATCGCTCAACGGCTCGAGTTCGAGACGAACATGCCGATCATTGTCGCCAACGACCCGCTGAATTGCGTGGCGCTCGGCAGTGGCATGTGCCTGGAGGAACTCGAGAGCTTCTCGCGCATGTTGAAGTCCAGCCCCACGCGATAAGCCGTGTCGAGCGAGCGTACGAGGCGTCGCGCCTGGACCGTAGGAGTGGCGTGCGCCCTCGTGCTCACGATCCTCTACTTCACGGTGGGCGTGATGTCGGGCTTGCGCAGTGCCGCCAACCTGGTCGTGGCGCCCTTCGCGTGGACGGTCGACCAGGTCGCGCGCCCGATCGGGCACATCTTCGCCGGCACGATCAACTACAGCGACGTGCTGGCCCAGAATCAGAAGTTGCGCTACGAGTTGGGCCGGGCGCAGCTCGCCCTCAACGAGCACTGGGCCCTGTACCGCGAGTTGCAGCAGGTGACGACTCAGTTGCACGTCCCGTTCGTGTCCACCCTGCCCGTGGTGAGCGCGCAGGTGACGGCGATCTCGCCGACGAGCTTCGCCGCGACCATCGGCATCTCGAAGGGTCGCGACGACGGGGTCCTGGCGGGAATGCCGGTCGTGGCCAACGGGGGACTGGTGGGCAGCGTGATCGCGACGACCCCCCACGGCGCCACCGTGCGGCTGATCACCGGCGTCCACTCGTTGGTCGGCGTGACCTGGGGAAACGGCGCGACGTCCCTGGTGGTCAACGGCCGCGGCGTGAACAACGGACTCGGCGCGTCCTCGGTGGTGCTGACGACCACGCTCAAGCCCGGCACGCTGCTGGTGACCGATGGGCTCAGCGGGGGACTGTTCCCGCCAGGGATTCCCGTCGCGCGGGTGCGCCAAGTCACGTTGACCCCCGGGGCGAGCACCTACACCCTGACCCTCGAGCCGGCGGCCGACCTCGCACACGTGTTCTACGTGGACGTCGTGCAGTGGGAGCCCTCGACGTGAGTCGAGCCCTGGTCGTCGTCACCCTGGTGACGCTCTTCGTCGAGGGTCTGCAACTGGCGGTCTTCTCAACGTGGCGAATCGACGGCGTCGTGGTCATGGTTGTGTGGCTGTGGCCGTTGGCCGTGGGGTTGGCGGGCTACTCGGCTCTGGGGCTCTGGAGCGCGATCGTGGCCGGCGTCTTCTTCGACACGCACGCGACGACCCCTTTCGGGCTGACGGCGCTGGTGGGCGTCGCACTGGCGTACGGCGCGTCGCGCCTGGGACGCGAGGGGGTCGGTGACCTCGACTCGGCGGCGTGGTGGGTGACGCCCGTGCTCGCGGGCGTCGCCGGGCTCGTCGCGCCGGTACTGTACGTGGCCCTCGGCGTGGTTGCCCTGAATTTCGGACTCTGGCGCGGTAGCGTTCTAACGGTCATGGTGGTGAATGCGCTGGCTTTCGCGGTAGTGGCTCGCCCGGCCACACGGCTCGCTCGAGCAGTAGGTCGCTTGAGCGGGTCTCGTCGATGAGGCGCTCGTGGCGCGAGCGGCCGACCGGCTCGCGGTGGTCGCGGCTGTGGCGGCCGTGGGTGTCGTTGAACCCGTGGCGCGGGCGAGGTCGCAGCATCAACGAGCCGCGCGCCGTGGGCATTCGCGACCTCGTGGCGTCGCCCGAGGAGATCACGTCACGGCCCGAGCGTCGGTGGCTGGTGATCGGCTGGTTCTTCG
>JAJZYE010000200.1 GCA_021806055.1 Actinomycetes bacterium
GCGATGACGCGCGCCGCCAACTCGTCGTCCGCCACCGACCCATCGGGCACCACCACCGCGCACACGGCCTCACCCCAGTACGGATCAGGCACACCGACGATGGAGCACTCGCGTACCCCCGGGGCCGTGCTCACGACTCGCTCGACGTCCACGGACGACACGTTCTCACCGCCGCTCTTGATAACGTCCTTCAAGCGGTCCGTGAACCAGACCACGCCCTCGTCATCCACCCGCCCCAAGTCGCCACTGTGAAACCAGCCGTGCGCGAACGCCGCGGCATTGGCGTCGCGGTTGTTCCAGTACCCGCGCGCGACGTGGGGACCGCGGTAGGCAATCTCACCCACGGCGTCGGGCCCGAGCACGGTACCGTCGACGTCCAGGCAGCGCGTCAGCACCGACGGGACCGACGGACCCCACGACTCGGGCGCGCGCAAGCGGTGCTCGGGCCACTGGAGCACCGTCGCGGGGACCACTTCCGTCTGGCCCGATCCCAGGATCACCGACGCGTTCGGAAAGGCCTCATCCACGCGGTCCAGGAGGGCGCGCGACATCGGTGCCATCGCGTAGACGGCCCGCACCACGGAGGTCACGTCGCGCGGTGACCGCTGCTGCTCGTCCACGAGCGCACTCCACATCATGGGCAGCAGCATGAGATGCGTCGCCCCCTCCCGCTGAATCGTGTCGAGCAGGGTACCCGGGTCAAACGGACCCGGAAGGACCACTGTACCGCCAGTGAAGAGCACGGGCAGGCAGAGCGTGTTCAGGGCGGTGGTGTGAAACAAGGGCAACACGTTCACCAACACCGACCACGTCGATCCCCACCGGTGCTCCATCGCCAGTGCGTCGGTCATGGCCGCGACGAACACGCTGAGGTGGCTGACCAGGACTCCCTTGGGTCGCGACGTGGTACCCGAGGTGTAGAGGCACTGCACGATGTCGTGATCCTCGATCAGGACCTCGACTCGGGACCCGTCACGACCTACCGTCAGGTCCGACCACGCCACAGCGTCGGCGCGTCCCGGCGCGGTCGCGTCGGCGCCCACCACGACGACGCTCATCTCGCTCAACGAATCGCCCAGCGACGCGAGGATCGATGTGAAGGCAGCGTCGACGACCACCAGACGAGCTCCGGCGTCGGCGATGATCCACGCGATGTCGGCGGGCGACAGCTGGACGTTGATCGGCATCGCGACCACACCCGCCTTGGCGCAGGCGAAGTACGTGGCCAACATTCGCCACGAGTTGCCCATGAGCAGGGCCACCGGCTCGCGGGGCGCCACGCCCCGGTCGAGCAGGGCCCTCCCCAGGGCCTCCGCAGTGCCATCCAGCTCGCGATAGCTGACGACGGTTCCTCGGTCGACGACCGCCGGCCGTTCGGGAAACATCGACGCACTTCGCGTCAGGGCATCGCCCACGCACACCCGGGTCGCCAAGTTGTGGGCCAGCGGGTCGACACCAGATAGATCAGGCTCCATCACACCTCCTCCCGTCGCGCACGACGCGTCACGCGGGTAGCCCATCGAGGCGGGCCAGGACCTTCAGCATCACCTCATCCGCCCCTCCCCCGATCGAGGACAGCCGCATGTCGCGAAAGAATCGCGCCGTCCAGGTCTCCTCCATGTACCCGATCCCTCCGTGGAACTGCAGGCAGACGTCGGCCACCTCGCGCGCCAGGCGTCCCGCCGACAGCTTGGCCACCGTCGCCCCGCGCGTCACATCCTCGCCCGCCGCGAGTGACAGCGCGCACTGGTAGTTGTGACTGCGCAACAACTCGAGTTGTGCCGACAGTTCGGTCAAGCGAAACGCCACGTACTGCGCGTTGGCCAGAGTCTCACCGAACACGCGACGCTGACCCACGTACTCGCGCGTGCGCGCGAGCGCCATCTCGCACTGACTCGCGATGGTGTAAGCCGCCGTCACGCGCTCGCGCACGAACTGACGCATCTGCTGCTCGAACCCGCGACCGGGCGTGCCGATCGTGTGGTCGACGGGCACCCGCACGTCGTCCAGGACGAGCTCAGCCGTGTCCGAGGACCGGTTGCCGAGCTTGTCCAGGGTGCGCGCTACGCGAAACCCCGGCGTCGCCGTCGGCACCACAATCTGAGACATGCCCCGGTACCCGCCCTCGTCGGAGGTGCGTGCGAGCAGACACACCCAGTCGGCCTGCGCCCCGTTGGTGATGTACACCTTCGAACCAGAGATCACCCATTCATCACCGTCGCGTACCGCGCGCGTGCGTATCGCCGACACGTCCGACCCCGCGTCCGGCTCGGTCACGGCGATCGCGGCCACGGCCGTGCCCGCTATGGCCGGCGCCAGGTAGCGCCGCTTCAGCTCGTGCGAACCGAACTCGTGCAGCGACGGTGTCGCCATGTTGGACTGCACCCCGATCGCCATGGCCACGCCAGCCGCCGCGATCCGGCCGTACTCCTCGCACGCGATCAGCGTGAAGAGATGGTCCGCGCCGCCGCCGCCGTAGGCGGGGTCGTACTCGAGACCGAGAAGTCCCAGCTCGCCGAGACGGGGAAAGAGCTCGTGCGCCGCGAAGCGGCCCGCCGCCTCCCACTCGTCGACGTGGGGGTTGATCTCGTGTTCCACGACATCTCGCACCATCGAGCGGAACGCCTCGTGCTCCTCGCCCCAGCGCATCACCGCAGCGTAACAGCGGTCCGTCGTGCGTACGATGACGTGGCGGCACGCCGCGGCGACACCAGGGCGGCGACACCCGGCGGCGGGCCGCGGAGGATGAACCATGCCAGCCCCACAGTCGAACGAAGGACCTGGTAGCCCGTCCGCTGGACGAGACGATCCCTACGGTGACGACCTCTACACGGAGCCCAACGGTTCGATCGACACACGCTCGAACCTCGGCCCGCTCGCCCCGATGGCGGGTCTCTGGGAGGGCGTGACGGGGGTCGACGACCATCCGGCAGCCGACGGTACCGAGCGCGACTCGTACGTCGAGCGCTACGACCTCTCACCCGTCGACCGCCAGACCAACGGCCCCCAGCTCCTCTACGGCCTGCGCTACCACACCCACATCGTCAAGCCCGGCGAGATCGAGACCTTTCACGATCAAGTCGGTTACTGGCTCTGGGAGCCCGAGGTGCAGTTGATCACCTTCTCGCTCACGATTCCCCGTGGCCAGTGTCTCCTCGCGGCGGGCCACGCGACGCCCAACGCCACCACCTTCGAAGTGAGCGCCACCCGCGGCTCCCCCGTGTACGGCATCGTGTCAAATCCCTTTTTGGACCGAGCCTTTCGAACCGTCGCCTTCCGGCTCGTCGTCACGATTGGACCCGGTGACACCTGGTCCTACCAGCAGGAGACCACGCTGCAGGTCGCGGACCGCGACGAGCCATTCTCCCACCGCGACCGCAACGTCCTACGACGGATCGGCCAGTCCGGCCCCAACCCG
>JAJZYE010000201.1 GCA_021806055.1 Actinomycetes bacterium
CGTGGTCCTCCCACGCGCCGTCAATTTCCAGGTACCGCTCGGCGACGCCCTCGCAGCGCAGACCCAGCTTCTCGACGACCCGACGCGAGGGCCCGTTGCGAGGGATGATATTGATCTCAACGCGGTGCAGGCGCAATGAGTCGAACGCGTACTGCAGCGTGATCACGACCGCCTCGGGCATGAGACCGCGCCCGGCCACCGCCTCGTCGATCCAGTACCCGATGAAGGCCGACTGCAGCGGGCCGCGCTGGATCGACGACAGAGTGATCTCTCCGACGAAGCGGCCCTGGTAGAAGATGCCGAAGCCGAAGCCGGTGCCCATCTGGCGCTCACGCTCGCGGATGGCGCAGCGACTCGCGAAACTGCGTCGATCCTCCGCCAGGTGTGACGCGTGCGCCGAGCGAGGCTCCCACTTCACCAGCCAGTCGTGGCAGCGCGTGCGCACGTCGAGCCACGCGTCGTAATCGCCCTCGTCAAGAGTGCGCAGCGTGACGCGGTGACCGTGCAGCGTGAGCGGCGCGTGAAGAGGTCCCCGGCTCACCACGCGACGTTCTCCATGCTCCCATCGTGACAGGTGGGCCGCACCGCGCGCACACTACATCCCGCGCAGGGACGCGGCGACGCCATCGAGGATGTCACTCTCCGAACTCAGAACCTCGCTCGCACCAAGGCGCGCCATCACCGCGGCTAGCACGAAGAGCCCCGCCGCCAGGACGTCCTCACGCCCGGGGACCATACCCGGGTGCGTCAGGCGCGTGGTCGGCGTCTCGGTCGCGAGTCGGTCGCGCCAGTCCAGGACGGTGGCCAGACTCAGGCGTCGGTGGTGCACCACCGATCGGTCGTAGTGCGCCAGGCCCGCGTCGAGCTGGGCGAGCGTCGCCACCGTCCCGGCGAGCCCCACCAGACGGGTGCGGCCCACCACACGGGCGAGGGCGGGGGCCGTGCGAAAGGCGTTGTCCAGCTCACGTCCGATCATCCGGCGCGTCGCGTCCACGGCACCCGCGTCGACCGGACCCGCGCCGAGGGCGCGCTCGGTCACGCGCACGCAGCCCAGTTGCAGCGAGGCGCTGACCAACTCACCATCGATCGAGGTCGCCAGCTCCGTGCTCCCACCGCCCACGTCGACGATGGTCGTCGGGCGCTCGTCATACTCGAGGTCCGACGTCGCCCCGGCGTAGGAGTAGGCCGCCTCCTCGCGACCCGACAGGATCCGTGCCGCAACGCCGGTACGCCGTGCCGCCTCGTCCACGAACTCCCAGCCGTTACTCGCGTCGCGCACGGCCGACGTCGCCACCAGGAGGCCGCGTGCCACGCCGGCCTCGTCCATGATCGCCCGGTACTCGTCCAACACCGCGTAGGTCCGTGCCATCGCGGCGAGGGTGAGCCCGCCGGTCGCGTCCACACCCTCGCCGAGGCGGGTGATGCGCATCTCGCGCCGCTGGGCTCGCCCGTCCGCGGCTACGACGAGCAGCCGGGTGGAGTTGCTCCCGCAGTCCAGCGCGGCGACACTCTCAGTCACGGGGGCCCTCGCGCACCAGATCGTCCACCATCACGCCGACCGCGGCCAGATCGCTCGCGACGCGCCGACCGACCGGGTCCGTGGCCCCCGCCAGGTAGTTGGCCAGATGCGCGTGGAGGCACTTGACGCCGCGGCGAGTACCGGCAACGCCGCCGCGAGGAGCCACCAGATCGCCGCGCACCACGGCCTCGTCGCGGCGCCGCGCGTACTCTTCGTGCGCCCGCGTCAACTCCTCCTCGTCCACCTGCTCCTCGAAACGGTGAACACCACCCTCCCCTTCCAGGCGGCTCACCGCGGCGTGCAGCGCTGGATCGACCAGCCAGTAGAGGGTCGGCATCGGCGTCCCGTCACGCAAGTGCGGCTCGTTCTCGATCACGACAGGGCGCCCGTCACGTCGACGCACCACGACCGCGAACCGACCAGCCAGCGGACGGCCCAGCATCGCGCTGACGATGGCCACGTCCTCGGCGGACGGATCGGGAAGACTCAACGCCAGAACTCGAGCGTGTGGATCAGGCGTCCGACGAAACGCGACCACCCGCTCGACGACGCCGGCGCCGGCGCCGGGGCGATGCTCAGTGTCGACGGGGCGACGAGCGGCTGGAGCCCCGGGTCACCCCCGTGACCCGGATTCGCCCCGCTCCCCGAGCCCGGCAGCACCTGAATCAAACTCTGGCCCGGCTCGACGAGCTGGTAGTCCTGGCGCGCGAGTCGCACGGCGGTCACCGGCGAGGAGACGGCCGACGCGCGAGCCCGCAGCACCTGCTCCTGCTGGGAGATGGCGGCGATCTGGGCCGAGGTGGTATCAAGCTGGCGCTGCTGACTCCACAGCGTGGCGAGGGGGAACCACATCACCAGAATGGCCAGAGCGGTCACGGCGGCCAGCGGCACCATCCAGGCGGGATGCCGGTTCACCGAGACACTACGAGTAGTTGACACCAATCGCCCCCGACAGTGACGAAGCTCCAAGGAAACGCGCTTGATCCCCGAGCTGCTCCTCGAGTCTCACCAGTTGATTGTACTTCGCGACGCGCTCACTGCGCGCCGGGGCACCCGACTTGATCTGACCGGCGTTCGTGGCCACGGCCAGGTCGGCGATCGTCACATCCTCGGTCTCTCCCGAGCGGTGCGACACGACGCAGTGGTAGCGGTTCGCTGTGGCCAGCGCCACGGCGTCAAGGGTCTCGGTGAGCGTGCCAATCTGGTTCAACTTCACCAGCAGCGCGTTGCCCACGCCGAGATCGATGCCCCGCTGGAGGAGTCGTGGATTGGTCACGAAGACGTCGTCGCCGACCAGTTGGATCGCCGCGCCCAGCCGCTGGGTCAGCGACTGCCACCCATCCCAGTCCTCCTCGGCCATACCGTCCTCGAGCGACACGATGGGGTAGCGCGACACCAGGTCGGCCCAGTAGTCCACCATCTCCGCACTGGAGAGCACCCGACCCTCGCCGTCCAGGTGGTAGGCGCCGTCGCGCCACAGTTCCGACGTCGCCGGGTCCAGCGCGATGGCGACGTCGCGCCCGGGCGTGCGCCCGGTCACCTCGATCGCCTCGACCAGCAACTTGACCGCGTCCTCGTTGTTCGCCAGGTCGGGCGCAAAGCCCCCCTCGTCGCCCACGGCCGTCGCCATCCCCCTCGACGCCAGCAAGCCCTTCAGCGCACGATAGGTCTCGGCGCCCCAGCGCAGGGCCTCGGCGAAGGTCGACGCGCCAATGGGCATCACCATGAACTCCTGGAAGTCGATCGAGTTACGCGCGTGGACACCGCCGTTGACCACGTTGAACATCGGCACGGGTAGCACGTGGGCGTTCACTCCGCCGAGGTACTGGAAGAGCGGAAGGTCGCGCTCCATCGCCGCGGCTTTGGCGGTGGCCAGCGAGA
>JAJZYE010000202.1 GCA_021806055.1 Actinomycetes bacterium
CAGCATGTGGGTCGCACAACTATGGCGAAAGACGTGGGCGCTGATCGAGGATCGGGCGACGCCGGCGGCCAGGGCCCGCCGACGGATGATCAGATCCACGCCCTGGCGAGTGAGCGCGGTGCCCCGCGCGCCGAGGAACAGCCGTGTCACCCGTGAGGACCCGGGAAACGCCCCGCGCCCGCCGGGGGCCAGGTAGTCGCGCAGCGCTCGGGTCAGCATCGTGCCCATCGGCACCAGGCGCTGCTTGTCGCCCTTGCCGATGACCCGTAGTAGCGCCTCGTCGAAGTCCAGGTCGCCAACATCGAGGCCCACCGCCTCCGAGACCCGCACGCCCGTGCCGTACAGGAGCTCGAGCAGCGCGCGATCGCGCCGGTCGATCGGCGTCGCCGCCGGGACGGCGTCCAGCAGGGCCGTGATCACCGGTTCGGGCAGCGGCTTGGGCAGCGTGCGCTCGCGGCGCCCCGGTCGCAGACGGGTCGCCGGGTCGCCGGGTCGATAGCCTTCGTCAACGAGGAACGCGAACCACCCGCGCAGGACCGCACTCGCTCGAGCGACGCTGCTCGAGGCCAGTCCCTCGTCGCGCAGCGAGTTCAGGTAGGTCGTGAGCGCCCCCTCGTCGACGCTCAGCGGGTCCTGGTCGTTCGCCGCCAACCAGGCCAGCAGACGGGTCAGATCACGCCGGTAGGCCGCTACCGTCGCGCTGGAACGCCCTCGTTCGATGACCAGCCACTGCGTGTACTCGTCGAGCAGGTTCGCCGGGTCAGTGCGCGCGGCCACGCGACACCTGCAGCACGCCGAGCGCCAGGGTCGCGTCCACCGGCTGGGACCCGGCGAGCAGACGCGCCACCTCGTCGGTCGTGAGCCACGCGACGCGCGACTGCTCCTCCTCGGGCCCTTCGGGATGGCGTGGGCCGATCACCAGTGCGCGCGCCTCGTAGATCGTCATCACCTGGTCGGTCCAGCCCGGCGAGACCATGAAGCGACCGAGGCGGCGCCAGCGCGACGCCCGGCACCCCATCTCCTCAAGCAACTCGCGCTTGGCCGCCGCGAGCGCCGTCTCACCGGGGTGATCGAGCGTTCCCGCGGGAATCTCGTAGGTCACCCGGTCGAAGGGTGCCCGGTACTGGCGGATCACACCGACGCGATCGAGCTCGTCCACGGCGACCACGGCCACCGCACCGGCGTGCACGACGACGTCGCGCTCGAAGGGCGGGTCGGCGCCGACGATGACGCGTCGTTCGACGTCAAAGACAGCGGAATGCAGCAGGGGTGTCGTAGCCGCGACGCGAAAGCGACTCGTCACGGCGCGACATCGACCACGTCGGGATCGAGGATGTGCGGCTCGCGGCCCTCGGCGCGGGCAACGGCCGCGGTGACCAATCCCCGGAAGAGCGGGTGTGGTCGATCCGGCCGCGACTTGAACTCCGGGTGCGCCTGGGTACCCACGTAGAACGAGTGACCGGCGAGTTCGACGAACTCCACCAGGCGCCCGTCGGGTGAGGTGCCCGAACATCGCATGCCCGCCTCCTCGAACTGTGAGCGGTAGCGCGCGTTGAACTCGTAGCGGTGGCGGTGGCGTTCCGACACGACGGTCGTCCCGTAGAGGCCGGCCACGATCGAGCCCTCGTCGAGCATGGCGGGACAGGCGCCCAAGCGCATCGTCCCACCGAGGTCCGTTATGTCCATTTGCTCGGCCATCAGGGCGATCACCGGCGCCGTCGTCGTCAGCGACATCTCCGTCGAGTGGGCGTCGCGCAGGCCCAAGCAGTGCCGTGCGAACTCCACGACCATCACCTGCATCCCCAGGCAGATCCCCAGGTACGGGACGTCGTTCTCGCGCGCGATACGCGCCGCGGCGATCATGCCCTCGATCCCGCGCTCGCCGAACCCGCCCGGGACGATCACGCCGTCCAGCTGGCGGATACGACCCGCGTCAATCTCGCTGGGCACGCGCTCGGCCTCGAGCCACTCCACCTCCGTACGTGCCCCAACCGCGTAGCCGGCGTGGCGAATCGCTTCGTTGACCGACAGGTACGCGTCGGGCATCGTGACGTACTTGCCAATCACCCCGATGCGCAGCGTGCGCGTGGTGTGGTGCACGCGATGCACCACCTCTCGCCAGTCGTGCAGGTCGAGCGGATGCTCCTCGGGGTCGAGCCCCAGCGTGCGGCACACCATCGTGTCCAACCCCTCGTCCACGAGGTTGAGCGGGATGTCGTAGATGCTCGGCGCGTCGGCACAGGAGATCACCGCGTCGATTGGCACGTCGCACAGCAACGAGATCTTGCGCTTCAGCGCGTCGGGTATCGCCTGGTCGCTGCGACAGACGATGATGTCGGGCTGGATCCCGCGCGATCGCAGCTCGGTCACGGAGTGCTGGGTCGGCTTGGTCTTATGCTCTCCGGACGGCGCCAGGTACGGCACGAGTGTGAGGTGCACGTAACAGACGTTGTCACGGCCGGCGTCACGCCGGAACTGGCGGATCGACTCGAGGAACGGCACGATCTCGATGTCGCCGACCGTACCGCCGATCTCCACGATGACCACGTCGGCGCCCAGGGTACCGAGGCGCCGCACCCGCTCCTTGATCTCGTCGGTGACGTGGGGGATGACCTGGACCGTCTTGCCCAGGTAGTCGCCCCGTCGCTCCTTGGCGATCACGTTCGAGTAGACCGAGCCCGTCGTGGTGTTGGACATCTTGGACAGCGGCTCGTCGATGAAGCGCTCGTAGTGCCCGAGGTCCAGATCGGTCTCGCCTCCGTCGTCGGTGACGAAGACCTCGCCGTGCTCGCCCGGGTTCATCGTCCCCGGATCCACGTTCAAGTACGGGTCGAGCTTGCACATCGTGACCTTGAAGCCACGCGACTTGAGCAGTCGGCCCAGCGACGACGCCGTGAGCCCCTTGCCGAGCGAACTGGAGACCCCTCCCGTGACGAACACGTACTTGGTCATCTACCGCCCGCGCTATCCACGGAACCACATACTACTGCCCGCGGGCGCGCGTTCCGGCGGATTCATCGCGTCAGCAGACGCCTCGCCAGCGCGCGCGACTCCTCGCTCAGGCCGTCGCCGGCCAGCATCCGAGCGATCTCCTCGACCCGTTGCTCGCCGCGCACCTCGCGGACCGTGGCGGCGACGCCACCGTGCGTCACGCGCTTGTCCACCGTGAAGTGGTGGTCCGCGCGCGCCGCCACCGAGGCGAGGTGCGTGACCGCCAGGACCTGCTGTTGGGCACCCAGCTCGGCCAGGCACTCGCCGATCTCACTCATCTCAGCCGCGCCCATGCCACGAGTGGTGACGGAGGGCGATCCCAAGCGTATTCCGCTGGGATCGAACCGGCTGCTGTCATCGAACGGAATCGCGTTGCGGTTGACGGTGATGCCGACATTGTCAGAC